>JAFPYT010000048.1 GCA_017394445.1 Bacteroidales bacterium
ATATTTAGTGATATCCTGCGAAACAGCGTTTCGGACATTCACAAGCTTAGCAACGCCGTTATCGACAACCTTGTACCTTATATTAATGTAAACCAAGGCGGTATTTTCATTCGCACTAAAGACCCCAACGACCCAAACAAAGAAATACTTGAACTATATGGAGTATTTGCATTTGGTCACGAAAGGTTTCATAAGCGTACATTGCAGTTAGACGAAGGTCTTATAGGTGCCTGCGCAATGGAAAAACACACTATTGTGCTCAACAATGTGCCCGACAACTATGCAGACATCAGTTCGGGTCTTGGCAAGGCTAAGCCTAAAGCCATAATGTTTGTGCCCCTTGTCTACAACGATACGCTTTATGGTGTAATGGAATTTGCATCGTTTAAAGAATTTGAACAATTTCAAATATCGTTTGTTGAACGTATCTCTGAAAACGTGGCATCAACCATTGCCAACGCAAAAATCAACGAACAGACAGCCGAGCTGCTTCAACAGTCGCGTCTGCAATCAAAACAGATGGAAGAAAAAGAAGCCAATCTCCGCAGCGAAATCGAAACCCTTACAAGCCTTGTAGAAACATCGCAATACGAACTATCGCAAATAGAAAAAACACAATACGCCCTCAACCGCACCATTATGAGCGCAGTATTTAGTCTCAAAGGCGAAACCTTAGATGCCAACCGAAAGTTCTGTTTACGTTACACATTGGATGTCAACGACATAAAGCGCAAAAACATCTACGAAATATTGCAATTAACACTTGCCAAATACGATGACTTTAAGCGCGTTTGGGACAGCGTTAAGCAGGGCAGCACCGAAACCTACGTTTCGGAATTTAAAATCAACAATTCGATACGCAAGATCAAAAACATACTTGTGCCCATCTACAATTCCGACAACTCAGTAGAAAAAATTCTCTGTCTTGCATTCGACGTTACCACACAGCTCAACACCGAAGAAGAACTCAACAAAATACAAAAGCAATACACATCGGTAAGCGAAGAATCTAAAAACATGAAAAAACAAATCAAGCAGTTTACCGAAAATATAGAACAACTCAACCGCGAACTTACTGACTCTAAGCGTCAGAATGTAGAAAACCGTCAAAAATTTGACAAGGCATCTGCATCAGAAGCATTCTTTAAGCGCGAACTCGAAAAACGTATCACCAAGTTCCGCAAAATTGAGGCTAACCTCAAAACCAAAGTTAAAAACCTTGAAACTCAATTAGAAAGCTACACTAAGAATAACAACAACGAAAACAATAACAACGACGAAAACAATAAGAATATCTCTCAATAATGAAAAAACTACTATTCTATATTACCATTGCAACGCTCAGTATGCTACCTAATATCAATGAGGCGCAAACGTTTGATTATCAGAATATTCTGAGATTTGCTCACTATGTATATTGGCCTGAGCCTCTTCCGCAGGACACCTTTATTATATATATAGCAGCCAAATCGCCCGACCCATTAGACGGCATTACCAACGAACTTAAATCGCAGAAATTTAACGACAAACCCATCTCGATCCGCATCTACACCGACCAAACTAATATCGAAGACGCACAAGTAATCTTCATTGACCACACAGCCAACATCTCTAACGAAATTTTAGAAGGAAAACTAAAAAAAATGAAGATTTTAACGCTGTCGAATAACAAAAATTTATTAAATTACGGCTGCATGTTTTTTATAGAACAGAAAGCGGCAAGCACCGACTATCTATTTAAAAAAGAAACGATTATAGATTCCGGATTAATGTTTAGAGCAACGCTTCTGAGCCCCGGTCACCAATATGTTGAATAAAAAGAGACTAAACTGACACATCATGAATCCTTTTGCCAACCTACCGATAAAAAGCAAAATTACCATCGGAGTAACCGTAGCGGTAATAATTTGCGCAATACTATGCTACATTTGCGGCACAACCGTACTGAGCACTGCCAACAAAGACGACTTTGAAAACAAATTTGAAGGCATCACCAAAATGTTTGCCGATGATGGAGTGGGGTGTCTTCCTTTGCGGCAGATTGAAGACCTCAAAGTTAGGTGCGAAAAATACAAATCATTCCCTGCTATTGAGTTTGTGCAGTTTTACGATGCCGACCAAAAACAATTTTATAGTCACACTTACGCCAACAACAAAGACTTTAACCCGCCGCCCACTTTTGAACCCAAAAGCACTTCGCGGTTCGTTGACGGATACCTCATCATTACAAAACCATGCATCTTAGACAAAGACATTGTGGGATCGGTATATGTTGAAATATCCACTACCGAGCTTTCTACTCGCAAACTGCACTATTTTATAGCCATGCTGATAGGCACTGCGGTTATTACCTTGATAATTATGCTAATGAGTTCGCGCTTGATTTCAAAACCCCTCTCCGACCCCATCAATAAACTCACCGAACATATCAAAAAAGCCAACGATAATAAAGACTATACGCTCAACATCGATTTACCCAAAAACCACGACGACGTAGCCGACCTTTATCGCGAGTTCGACAAAATGACAAAACTCATTGCCACCACCGAGGCGGAGCGTTTAAAAGCCGAACAGCAAGAAAAATCTACCAACGAAATATTCACCAAAGCAAGCATTGCGGCATTCGACGCCTTGATTATCACCGACGAAAAACTCAGAATCAAGTCGCTCAATCCCGCTGCCGAAAAACTCACAGGATACCGTCAAGACGAAGTTATAGGTGCATCGGCATTAACACTGCTTGTTCCAAAAGACAAAGTGGCAGATGTGGAAGCCGAAGTTGTAAAACAACGCGAAACAGGCACTTGCAAATACACTGCCGCCCCATTCGAAGCCGATTGCCTTACCAAAAACGGAGGTTCGTTTATGTCGGAAGTATCTGTAACCGCATACCGAACCGAAACTGTAAGAGGATGCGCTTTCACTATCCGCGACATCACCAAACGCAAACAATACGAAAAAGAACTGTTGGAAGCCAAACAAAAAGCCGAAGAGTCAGACAGACTTAAATCGGCATTCCTTGCCAACATGAGCCACGAAATTCGCACCCCGATGAACTCAATTATCGGATTTTCAGAACTTTTAGCAAAAACAAGCGGACTTACAGGTTCTAAGGCAAAATACTTAGACCTCATTGTAAGCAGCGGCAAGAGCCTTCTCAACCTCATCAACGACATTATCGACATCTCTAAAATTGAGGCAGGACAACTTAAAGTAAAGACCCGCAAACAGCCTCTCAACCCAATGATGAACGAAATCTATATTTCGCAATATCAGATAAATAACATCAAAGAAAAGGGAATTGGCTTTACCGTTAAAAACTCGGTAGAATCAGACGAATTCCAAATCGAAACCGACCCGTTCCGCTTCAAACAGGTTATCAACAACTTGATAACCAATGCAATGAAATTTACCGACAAAGGTTACATCGAATTTGGTTACCGATTCAACACTCCCGAAGAACTGCTCTTCTATGTAAAAGACACCGGACAGGGAATGCCTAAGGAAAAGCTCGATGTCATATTTGAACGCTTTGGTCAGATAGAACAAAAAGGCGACAAGAATCAACAAGGCACAGGTCTCGGACTTGCCATATCTAAGAAACTTGTGGAACTACTCGGCGGCAAAATGTGGGTAGAAAGCGAAGAAGGTCAAGGTAGCACATTCTACTTCACCCTTCCTTACGACCCCGAACTCAACACAGCCGATGAATATGGAGCATCAGGCTCGTCGGACGACACCGAAGTATCGCTCAAAGGCAAAAAGATAATGGTGGCAGAAGACGAAGAGATGAACCGTATGCTTATGAACGAGATACTTGCCGAAACAGGTGCAGAGATTATTTGGGCAGAAGACGGCGGACAGGCAGTAGAAATTGCCCGCAACCGCAAAGACATCGACCTGATACTCATGGACATAAAGATGCCTGTGATGGACGGCTACGAAGCCACACGTGCTATACGCGAATTTGACAAGGATATAATCATCATAGCGCAGACTGCCTACGCCCTCAGCGACGAAAAAGAAAAAACCATTAAGGCAGGCTGCAACTACTATCTCACCAAACCGCTCAACATCAGCCTTTTGATGAAAGTGCTTGGCGGATTCTTAAAAAAGAAGAGTTGAGCAAGACAGATATATTTGTAGGACGCGAAAAAGAACTCCACCGTATGCACAACCTCTACGAGCAGGTGTGCAACGGCAAGGGGCAGATTGTGCTCATAGGCGGCAAATCGGGATGCGGCAAATCGGCTTTGGCAAAAATGTTTGCACTGAAAACAGCCGCCGTTTCTATGTGCACCACCATATCGTTCAAATGCCGTTGTGCAAGTGCGGCATTGTCGTATGGTATGCTCTACCACACACTTACACAAAAAAAGCCATCCAAAGAGCAACGTAATATTTTTGCAAAGTATTCGCCCGACGAAGCGGCTGACTTTTTTTTCAAATATCTGCAAGATCGTTCGGCTGAAAATCCAACAATAATAATCGCCGACGATTTTCAATACTGCAATCCCGACATTTACAGTATGATATACGCTCTTGCACAGCATATTGTAAGCAATAATTGCAAAATAATGGCTGTGGTGGCGTACAATATGGCCGATCAGGTTATCAAGTCTGACCCGCTCATCAACCGCATCTCGCGCGACTTGTTTCCAATCAAAATAGGCAGCATTACCCAAGCATGGAAAACAGGAGGCTTTTGCGAACTCGTGCCCGAACCGCTGAAACTATCAGACACAGCCGACCTGATATCCACAATGTTTACTGGCAACGAGTTTCCGTCAGACACTGCCAACATAATTCATTCAGTAACTCAGGGCAATCCCGCATTTCTTACAGATTTGCTCAACTATATGCAGCAAAACGGCGACATCAAGCAAATAGACGGCAGATGGATAATTGATAATCTGACCTTTTATTCTAACGCTAATCATTTGCAAGACGTTTTGCCTAAGCCTATTACACAATCAAAATACCGTTACACCGCCGTCAAGGAAAACGAAATAGGCAATCCCAAAGAATTGTTAGACAAGACGATAGCGGCAGTACAAAAGCCATCAATGCCCGAGGCTGTGAAACTCGCCGACAAAACATGGAACGCTCTGGCTTATTACCGCTCGTCGGAAGCCGTTTGGGAATACCGCGCCACTTCATTACAAGCCAAATACCTTGCCCTATCGTGGCTTGGATATCACAAAGAGGCTCTCGAATGTGGAACGGCATTGCTCGGCTGCTCAAAAAAATTAGACAACAAATACTACTTAGTGGCAGGTTATTACTTTGTAGGTCAAGAATATCTATACCTTTCGGATCACGACAAGGCTATAAAATACATACAAAAAGCAATCGACTATCTCAAAGGAAACCCAAATCATCCCGCATTAGCCGACTGCTACTATGCCTTGGGAAAAGTGTACCTCACCCGAAACAACCATACTTCTACAGACTATTTTTTGAATCTCGCGCTCAAAGGCTACACCGAAAAAAAAGACGAAGACAAGCTTGCTCTGGTGAA
>JAFPYT010000049.1 GCA_017394445.1 Bacteroidales bacterium
CAAAATTAAAACAGATTATAGACATAAAACAACTTTCAGACACTCAAAATACACATATTCATTTGATTGGGAAGGAACAAGAGCAATATGGTACTACTTTAATAAATATGACACAGACTTAGGCGGATGGTATATAGAAAATGGAATGTTTCAAAAACACATTTCTATTTATCTAAATGATCCCAAAAAAGGTTCAACTAAAACAGTTACAGAATCTTCATCTTACAGCAGAGCCAAAAATTGGTCAATTGGTGCTAACGCATCTGTGTCTTTATTTAAAATACTTTCATTAGGAATCAACGGTTCTCTCGGAGGCTCCAACACTCAATCTGTTTCTTCTACTACATCGTACAATATAACATACGATGATAGATTATTAGGTAGTTTTACAATTGATTTTTTCAAAGACCCTGTAATTAATAGTATTTCAGGAGGCACTGTAACTCTTCCAGAAAAAAAGATAGGAAACGAATTATGGATTTCCATTCTGCCTAACTATTATTATTAAACCACAAAAAACAATATCATGAAAATCATATTCAAAAGTTTATTGCTATTAGCCTTTATATCACAATTATTTGTATCATGCATCAAAAACGAAGATGAAGTATACATATATGAGCGAGATACATTGGTTAACGAACTACCTTATAATATATTCATTAACATCAACCAAGAATATTTTTATCTTCAACCTTCGGAGCGTAAAGAATGTTTATGTTTAAAACAAAAAACAAACGGTGGTGTTACGTTAAATGCATTCATTGCCTACAAGGGTAGTTATATTAATATGGACAGCATGATTGATGTTTCAGAATATACGCTAAAATCTGTTACAAAAAAGATAAAAAAGAAGGGTGGTGAATGTTTAGTCAATTATTACACGATTTCCGAAAACGTTTTCAGCGATATTATTACCACAATGGCTAATAAAGGAGTAAAACCAACAGCGTATAACGAAAACATTTTCAAACAAATAGGTACAATTACAGAGATTAACAAGTGTAATAATATCAGCAGTTATGATATAGCAATAGGCGAGAAAGACGTTATTCAGCACAATACCACTACTGATTTTGCTACAACAAATAATCAAGATGCTAAACGTCTTACACTTAATTGTATTCTGTATTATAAAAATATTACTGATGGTAATTCATATTCGTTACAAGTTAGCAATTACGATTGGTCTATCGCAGCAACAGATTCAAAATCAGATGGTTTGGATAAAACTGTAACATATAGTTTCAATTTTACTGATGAATTATTAGAAAACATCAAGGAATTTATGGCAGCAAAAAATGTATTTTCACAAATTACCGTTTTTCCTCAGTAAAAGAAATTGACTAATCTTTATTTATATGCGGTGGCAAAAACCTGTTTGTTACCGCATATTTATTTATAATTACTTCCTCATCTTCTCAATCCTTGATTTCAGCGACCTGTATGCTTGGTCGGAGATACCCATCATATCCATCACTTCGGTTTTGCTTTTACCTAAATGGTGGAGTATCAAAAAGATGTAGGCATTGACTGCAAGTTTTTGATAGGTGGATTCTATTTCTGAGCGGAAAGATGAATTTTCGCTCAGATAATAGGTGGCAAACACTTCGCGTTCGTCTTTGGTCCATTGCGATATGTTGATGTTTTGCAGCACTTTATCGTATAGTTGACGGCCAAATGGCACAGAATCTACTCTATTTTTGCGAGTCCGCAACAACAAAAGCACCAAAAGCACCGCAGCCGCCATCGAAACTATTGGCAACAAAAGTTTTAGATAATGGTTGGCACTCTCCAAAACTTCGGTATCGTTTTTATATTCTCTAAAAATACGGCTGAGGTTTTCCATCTGCATTTGCATATTGCGCTCCTTGATGCGGTAGAGCGAATCTTTTTCTACCGAAATTTGGCGGTAAATGGCTGAGGCATTGGCAATTTCGCCGTGTTTTTCTAAAAAAGCAGCATATTCCGACATAATGTCGATATTAGATTCAAACGAATTTGGGCGCAATGCTTTGGCATAACACTCTCTTGCTTTTTCTGCATTATTGCGGCGTAGATATATCATTGTCAAGCCTTTATAAGCGGAGGCGTTGTCGATAATGCCCACCGATTCTAAATAATACTGCTCGGCAATAGAATAATTCTCTTTTTTGAACATTGCGTCGCCAAACGAAGCGTACACCGACGCTTTGGCACCCATATTAAAATAGTCTATCAAATTGAGGCACACCGACATATATTTTTGCACACTGTCTTGCATATTCAACTCGTTGTAGCACATTGTGATATAGTTGGCGGGATATGCCATACGGTTGTTGTCGCGAAGTTTCTGCCCCGTTTTGTAAGCCTGCATAGCGTAGTTGAGGCACTCCTGAGTGTCAAAACAATCGGCAGCGATTGAGTATCCCGTAGAATAGATGTTGTATTTAAGAATGTCGTCATCAGTGTTTTTTGCCAAATCTTCTGCCATCTTGTTGTAAATCATTGCCGAAGACATATCCGACGAATAGTTTAGCAAAAAAATACTCTTGTAGCAATACGAGTATGCAAGTCGCTTGTTGTCGCCGTTTTGCTTAAAGAAAGCGATTGGAAGGTCAAGTAACTCAGGGTCTTGATAGTCGTAGTTTCGGCAACTGATACGCGAAAGCATATAATTATAAAAAGGAAGTTCGGCAATTGTGTCTTCGGGAGGCTCAATTTGGTAAAAAAACATAGCCGCAAGCGAGTCGCAATCTTCGCTTAATAGCGAATCTGCCGTTTCGAGGCTTTGAAGCACTTCGCTCTTGTTGTGGCAGCAGGTAAACATCGCCGCCACAAGAGACAAAATCGTTATGTATATTTTACATTTCACGCTCTTTTATAATTATTTCTACTGCAAATTTATGCTTTTTACAATAAAAAAACAAATTTTTAAGCAACTTTATTACAGAAAGTTATAAAAATGACACAAGAATGACACAACACAGAAACGCTACTGCCACAGCCGTGAAACAGCGTTGCAACCGCAAAAATTTGCACATCGTTTTTTTCCGCCGTTACTTTGCATCAGAAAAACAAATCGAAAATTTTAAAATCGAGAAAAATGAAAAAAATTGTCGCTTTAATAACAATGATGATTCTCGCCGCTCAGGTTTTCGGCGCAAGCACAAAATCAAGCAAGCCTCGCGACCTTATAACAGTAGAGCGCACAGTTGAGCAATTCAACAGAATCAAGGTTTCAGGTTCGTTAGAACTTGTAGTTGTTACAGGCAAGGAACAAAGGGTAATGGTAACTTGCGAATCTAAAATATTGCACCAAATAGAAACTTCGGTTAGTGGCGGCGAACTTTCAATTGCCATTACAGGTGTGATGAAATTCAAAAACCTCACCGAAAACTGCAAAATAGAGGTTTGGGTAGAGGATTTAAAGAGCCTTAACGTTTCGGGCGTAACAAATGTATTTTTCCCCGAAAAAGCCACGATGGAAAACTTCTCCATCTCTACGTCAGGCGTTTCTAAAACCACTTTTGCAGATTTGGAGGTAACAGGCAAATTTACCTCCGAGGCAAGCGGAGCAAGCCGTGTAGACATTACAGGCAACCTCGGAAACGCATCGTTTGAAGGCTCAGGTGCTTGCAACCTATTTTTTACAGGCAATGCGGCAACGCTAAACCTCGAAGTTTCGGGAGCGTGCAAAACATCAATCAATGCCGAAACCGAAAGAATGGACATCGAGGCTTCGGGAGCATGCCGAATAACACTTACAGGGCACACCCAATTGCTGAGATTAGAGGCAGCAGGAGCATCGTCGGTGCGTTCCGAAAGGTTTAGAGCCGAAAACCGTCAGGCAAGTTTCTCAGGAGCAGCCAAAATTTCAATTGTAGATTAAAGTAAAATTAGTATAAACAAATAAAACAAAACGATTATGAAAGTATTATCTTTATTAGCAGCAATGCTTTTGACAGCAACAGTAGCTATGTCGTGCACCGAAACAGATTCGTCCGACTTTAAAGCAACAGAAACACGAAATGTAGAAAAATTCAACCGGATTTCAGTATCGGCTCCCGTATCGGTAAAGATCGTATGCGGTCAAAATCAGTCGCTTACTGTTTCAGGCAGCGAAAAAACTATCGCCCGTGTAAAAACTGAGGTTATCGATGGCGAACTTATTATCAAAGTTGATGGTCCACACTTACGTATCAACAAAAAAACTCAGATAGATATTTGTGTAGAGAACATCACAGCCCTCCGTGCAAGCGGCGCATCGTTTGTTCATCTGCCTCAGTACACAGTTTGCGACGACTTAGATCTCCGTGTTAGCGGTGCAAGCGATGTGCTTATCGGCGACCTTGAAGTAAAAGGAGTGCTCAACGCAGAGGTGAGCGGCGCAAGCGACTTAGACATAGAATTTAAAGCTGGCAAATCAGTATTCAAAGTGTCGGGCGCAAGCGACGTGGATATCGACCGTATCGACACCGACGAAATAGATGTAACTGCCTCAGGTGCAAGCGATGTAGACATCCGCGGAAAGGTAAACAACCTTATAATCGACGCTTCGGGAGCTTCTGAAATCAACCTCCGTCACCTGATATTCAACAACCGTATGATCAACGCCACTGGCGCAAGCGATATCGACTTCTAAAATCCAATGAAAAACTCAAAAAATTATACACACTTTTTTCAATCTTTGTTTGAAATTAAACATTTCTAAATTACTCCACATATTATAACACAATTCTTATGAAACACTTATTAGCATTAGTATTAACACTGATGTCGCTCTCAGTGTGTGCCCAATCGTACAAAATTTCAGGCGTAATTGCTGGTAGCGACGGTAATTCGATACCTTTTGTTTCGGTGTCGGAAAAAGGAACAACCAATGGAACTATCTCTGACTCAAATGGTAACTTTATCATAAAGGTAAAACAACTGCCCGCAACTTTATATTTTAGTTGTTTAGGTTTTGTGCCAGTAGAATATCAGGTTAACTCTGAAAATTCTAAGATTAATATCAAACTCGAAGAAGAAACCACAGAACTGTCTGAGGTGCAAGTAACAGCAAAACACGGTCGTAGCCGCACCGACAATGTAATTATCGGCGTTGAAAACATTCAAATGAGCGAAATGGCTAAGGTTCCGGCTCTTATGGGCGAACGCGATGTGATAAAATCTATCCAACTTTTGCCCGGTATTAAGAGCGAGGGCGACGGTTCGTGCGGTTTTCAAGTTCGCGGAGGTACTGCTGCTCAAAACCTTATCCTCATCGACAACGCTCCTATCTACAATGCGGGACACCTTATGGGCGTGTTCTCAACTTTCAACGACGAGGCTCTTACTAATGCTTCTTTATATAAAGGTGCTATTCCCGCTCAGTTTGGAGATGCGTCTTCGTCGATTTTCGATATCAAAACACGTCACGGCAATATGGAAAATTTTGGTATGACCGCATCAATTGGATTGCTTTCATCTAAAATTGCTATTGACGGACCAATTTGGAGAGACCGCGCATCGTTTTTCGTAGCTGCTCGCCGCACTTACTTTGAACTTTTCTTGAAACCCACTGAAAAATATCGCAACAAAGTGTTAAACTTCTATGATCTTAACTCTTCGATTTCAATCAAAACTTCTAAGAATGGCACGTTGAATCTTATGTCGTTCAGTGGTCGCGATAATATGGAAATGGATAACAACATTGCCGAAATTCATTGGGGAAATCAAGCAAGTGCAGTGGAATACAGACACAACTTTGGCAACAGTTTTACATCTAAAACTTCGTTTGCATACAGCAACTACGATTTCATTGAATCTATGAATGTGTTGAAAATCAAAGAAAGTTTCGATGGATATTTGCAACACCAAATTGGCAAAGAGGAGATTAGTTATTCTCTCTCAGAATATCAAAAAATCAACTTCGGAGCTCAATTTGACCGCATTAAACTCAAATCAGGCGAAATCAAAGCAAGCAACGGATTAGTAGAAAAGGAGTTGCGTCGTGGCGAGGAAATTTCGTTTTGGATTGGCGAGGATATAAAAACCAATTTCGGTCTTGAAGTTTCGGCTGGTGCAAGAGGTGTGATTTTCAACGCTTTGGGTGGCGATCCTTACTACAACCTAAATGCTGACGGATTAATTTCAGACACTTTATACTATGGCAAGGGCGAACCTGTAAAACGCTACTTTGGTATCGAACCCCGCATTAGTGCAAAATTTCAAATCACTGACCATCAAAGTATTAAAGCAGGATACTGCCGCACCACTCAGCATGTTCAAAACATATTGAACAACGGAATGTCGTCGCCAATAGGTCGCTCGGTAATGTCGAGCAATATCATAAAACCGCAAACCGCCGACCAAGTGAGCGTAGGTTATATGGCTGAAACCAAAAACAAGAATTATGAATTTTCGATTGAAGGCTACTACAAAACCATTGAAAATGTTTACGACTACAAAGACGGCAAAAACCTTGTATCTGCCATCGAAATGGAGAGTCTTCTGCTCAACGGAAAGGGTCGTGCCTACGGTGTGGAACTTTACGCTAAGAAAAACCTCGGCGACTTTACTGGATGGGTTTCATACACTCTCTCGTGGGCTGACAACAAGATTGACGGCATCAACAACAACGAATGGTACACAGCGCCCAACGACCGCCGCCACGATATTTCAATCGTTGCAATGTACAAACTCAATCACAAATGGGACATCTCGGCAACTTGGGTATTTACATCAGGCCAAGCACTTACAGCACCAAGCGCAAAATACACTCTCGACGAAAACACACACTACTATTTTCAAGAGCGTAGCGGATACCGCGCTCCCGCCTACCACCGCTTAGACGCTGGTATCAACAATACCAAAGAGCGTCCAAGATACACAAGAATTTGGTCGTTTGGTGTTTACAACCTCTACAACCACTATAATCCTTACCTTATAACATTTGAAAACGATGACGAAAAAGCCACAGGAACCAAAACTGTGCAAACTTCGCTCTTTGGCATCATTCCGTCAGTTACTTACACTATTAAATTTTAATTCACAATTGATAATTCATAATTCATAATTCATAATTATAATACAATGAAAAAATTCATATACATATTGGCAATTGCAAGCACAATGTTTTCTTGCACCAAAGAAATCGAACTCGACTACAAAGATATTGACCCCATACCCGTAATCGAAGGACACCTAACTCCCAATAAAACAGAGGTAATCATCACATCCACACGCAATATGAACGATTCTACAAAAACTCCGGGTAGAATGGTTGACGATGTAAGAATTATCCTCCCCGACGGAAGTGAAACTCCATTGAATTTTCAATCTGACGGATACTACCGTCCCGACACAAAAATCAACACAAATGTTGGCGATACTTACACACTCAAAGTTACCATCGATGGCGTAGAATACACCGGCTCGTCAACATTAGGAGAAAAAGCCGAAATTACTGAACCTCAATTTGTTTGGGTAAACTTGATGGATTGGATGCAGGTGTTGGAATGTGAAACCACCAACATTCCCGAAGGTGAAGAGGTGTACGGATGGGCTAACATTCACCGCAACGGCAAGCGATATTTTTCTGACGTGGCAAAAACCAAAGGCGACACCCCCGTTGACATAGGTCTCTACTACGATTCGGATATGGAAAACGATAAAGAGATGATACTACACAACGGCGACAAACTAACATTAGAGTTCCGCACTATCGATGAAAATGTATATAACTATATTTCAGGATACAACCCAAACAGCAACAATCCAAAACAGTTTTTTACCACATCAGACAAAGACAAAGTCTGCCTCGGATTTTTTGCAGCCTACGATTATGTAGAGTTTAACTTTATCTACGAAAAAACTCCGCACGAATAATACTAATAAGTGCCCTTTTTATAAAAAAAGTAGAGGCGTGAACTTTTCACGCCTCTACTTGTATTTTATAAAATATTATTACTTTTGGGTATCAAACACAAAACTTTCGAGTGTGCATATAGATTTTTCTTTTTCGGGAGAAGAAAAAACAAAGAAAATGGCGTGTTTACCCGAAAAATTTGCCAATTCAGCCAAAGAAACCGACATTTGGGTGGATTCCTTTGGCATATCGGTTGTGAGTTCTATGCTACCAAGCACTCTGCCGCCGTCGTAAGTCCACGGACGGTCGATCATAATGTCGATATTTCCGTTGATGCCTTCGGGTATAAGATTGATATACAGGCGAATATCTTTTTTACCTTTGGTTTGGTCAAAATTGAAATATTTGTAACCCACTATTGAACTGTCGGTATTGTTTACCACAGGGTTGATGTTGTTTTTATATGCGTAAGGCTCTGAAACATTGGTTTCTGTGCCATACGCAGCTGCAATATACGAACCGAAAAACTTATTGTTTGGCCATTCGTGAATGCAAGTTTTTGGTCCGGTATACCAACAAGCAATAGCGGCGGGATGCCATTTCAATGGGTCAAGTCCCTCTGTTTCAAAGCCTTCGGATGTATATTCACCTTCGGAGATTTCCACTTTTCCGCCTTTGCCTTCCTCCACATTTACAGTTATGGGCGCAACCATCGCTTGTCGCGAAAACTCATTCAAGCCTGTTTGACGGTGGTAGAATACCCACCATTTGCCGTTGATTTCGCAGATGCTACCGTGAGTGTTGCCGTCAACAGTGGCAGAGGCAAACACAGTGCCGTCGGGCATTTTCTCACGTCCGCGACCGTCGATGATAGTGCCACCGTAGGTCCAAGGACCGAGCGGACTGTCGCTGTAAGCGTAGGCAAGTGTGTAGTTTGAAACCGGCAAGCCAAACTCACCGTCTTTGGTAAAACGGCTGTAAATAAATACGTATTTGTCTTTGATTTTGCGCATCGACGAGGCTTCAAAAAAGCTGAATATGCCATCTTGATTCCTACCCGAAACCATATCCTCAACTATTTTTGTACCTTTTTTAACGGTGGCCATTGTAACAGGGTCGAGTTCGGCGGCATACGAGCGTTCAAAGCCCCAATAGCCATACACACGACCGTCATCGTCAACAAAAACGGCAGGGTCGAATGCCAAAACACCATCGGCAACATTCGGGTCTTTTTTGCTCCAATTGCATACTTCAAACGGGCCGTCGGGACGTTTGCTCTTGGCTACCATACCGTTACGTCCGCCTACTTGGTTGTTAGGATAAAGATAATAGGTTTTAGTACCGTCTTTTTCGGTGGTTACAGCCACATCGGGGGCAAACAGAATGTCAGCTTCTTTCTGAGGCTCGCCTGCACCGTTTTTATCCACTTTGAGGATTACGCCGTCTAACCGCCAATCCTTTAAATTATCAATAGGTGCCGACCATACTACCTGATCGCGTCCGCAGTAG
>JAFPYT010000050.1 GCA_017394445.1 Bacteroidales bacterium
GCTGAACGAATTTATCCTGCCTCGCATTCTAAAACGGTTTTGCATTTTCAAAAACGTTCAACTATACTATCAAATAAGGTGTAATCCACTGGGTTACGCCTTTTTTTTGTTTCATCTGATTAAGTTGCCAAATAAGCACGCTCGACAGTGCTTAATTGTAAAATATATAATAAAACATTGATTTATAATAAAATACAAAATCACATTAACTAATCAATTACACGCTTATTGAAGAGACCTAGCTTATAGGCAAAGGCAAATTAAGGTGTAAAAAACGCGATTTTTTCCTTAAAGTGACAATTATTTACCAAATAAGCATGAATTTTTTTGCTTATTTTGCACAAAAGTAGTATTTTTGCATGGTAAAAACTTTCTTATATGGAATATACGGCATTGTTAGAGCAACAAATCTTAGGTCGTCTCAGGGTTGACAACCCATGGTGGACAGAAGGCAAAATCCCTTCTTTTTATGGTGATATGCGTCCTAGGTTGTATACGGAAATTTTTTATCCATTGGTAACCGATTTGTCAATTAATCGGTCGATTGTCTTGATGGGACCTCGGCGTGTGGGCAAGACGGTGATGATTTACCACACTATTCAGCGGCTTATTGATGAAGGTGTGCCAGCTCAGAACATTATCTATATTTCTGTCGAGACACCCATATATAACAACATTCATCTTGAGCTTTTGTATAACCTTTGTAAGCAGACTTTAGGCAAACAACCTGATGATAAAAGCCAATATTATGTGTTCTTTGATGAGATTCAGTACTTGAAAGATTGGGAGGTGCATCTCAAGTCACTGGTTGACACCTATCGTAACACGCGCTTTGTGGTATCAGGGTCGGCTGCCGCTGAACTCAAGAAACGCAGCAACGAAAGTGGTGCTGGTCGGTTTACGGATTTCTTGTTGCCCCCGCTCACTTTCTATGAATACATCCATCTCAAAAACTATCAAAATCTCCTTTTGCCGCAACAAATGCAGTGGTATGACACGACGGTTGGTTTTTACAATGCCATTGACATTAAGCGCTTAAATCAATTGTTTATTGATTATATCAACTATGGAGGATATCCCGAAGTGGTGTTCTCAGAAAAAATACAGGAAGATCCTGGGCAATTTATCCGTCACGATATCATTGATAAGGTTTTGCTTCGCGACTTGCCTAGTTTGTATGGCATTCAGGATGTTCAGGAGCTGAATAGTGTATTCACTATGATTGCCTATCACTCTGGCGACCAATTCTCATACGAAAGAATGTCGAAAGAATCGGGGGTGAGAAAAGACACTTTGCGCAAGTACATCGAGTATCTTGAGGCTGCTTTTTTAATAAAGGTTATCCATCGCACTGACGATACAGCCAAACGATACTTGCGAGAAACCAGTTTCAAGATCTATTTGACAAACCCTTCGCTTCGGTGTGCTCTTTTTCAGCCTATTACGGAAACCGATACGGAGATAGGCAATATGGTTGAAACGGCAGTATATGCACAATGGATTCCTCGTCTCGGAGTGGATATTTCATACGCCAATTGGCGGCTAAGCAAGACGCAACAGGGCGAGGTGGATATTGTTGGGATGAATATCGCCCAACAAAAACCTTTCTGGGCGGTGGAAATCAAATGGACCGACCGTTATACGGAGCATCCCGAAGAATTGACTTCTTTGCTGTACTTTATGCCTCAGACGGGTTTGAAACAAGCATTGGTGACATCAAAAACCATAACAATACGACATGAGATGAACGCGGGATTATTGCAGTTTATCCCAGCATCATGTTATGCATATACCGTAGGAGAGAACACCATCAACAAAAACAAGCAAATGTATGGGTTATAGCATTGCCGCCAAATAAGCACGCTTAAACCTGCTTAATTGGAAATCAACGGATATTAGAGTGATTTATAATAATATACAGCGGAAAAATAAGAACGACATCAATATGCGTTCACTATTTATGTGCTGGATTATTATGGGGCTGAGGGGATGAAATAAACGCTTTTCAAAGCATTATCGAAAAAGGTGTAATCCAATGGGTTACACCTTTTTTCGATTTTTCCCAACGCACACGCAATGCCGTAGTTACCCCTGAACCACTCTTGACATCCCAGACAAATACCCCCCTACCAGCAATATGTGAACTTTTGGGTCTTTTA
>JAFPYT010000051.1 GCA_017394445.1 Bacteroidales bacterium
GTCGTACGTGGACAAAAACGCCGAAAAAGAAATCACCGACACACTTGCCGCCCTTGTGCCAGGCAGCGGTTTTATTGCCGAAGAAGGCACCCGCAACGAGCGCGGAGAAGTGTATAATTGGATAATCGACCCTTTGGACGGGACTACCAACTTTATACACGGCATTTTTCCTGTGTGCGTAAGCATCGCCTTGCAAGAAAACGGACAGACAGTTGTGGGCGTGGTTTACGAAGTGGGCATGGACGAATGTTTTTCGGCATATATGGGCGGCGGCGCAATGCTCAACCAAAAACCTATTCACGTATCAAAACGCTCTGAATTAAAAGATTCGCTCATTGCCACAGGCTTTCCATACTACGACTTTACCCGTCAAGACAAGTTTATGAACTCGATGGCTGATATGATGATAAACACACACGGAATGAGACGCTTAGGCTCTGCAGCTGCCGACCTCGTATACACAGCCTGCGGACGATTTGAAGCTTTCTACGAATACGGTCTGCACCCTTGGGATGTGGCTGCAGGTGCTTTCATTGTAGAACAAGCTGGTGGCAAAGTCTGCGATTTTAGCGGCAACAACGATTATCTTTTCGGAGGCGAAATCATTGCCTCGTGCGACGGTATTTTCAACGAATTTTACAACAAAGTAAACGGTTATATGAAAAAATAGTAATGAAAACCGCTGTTGTAATATTAAACTTTAACGGCGAAAACCTGCTTAGGCAATATCTTCCGTCGGTAATAACACATACTCAATCAACCGATTGCGAAATAATTGTGGCCGACAACCACAGTTCCGACAATTCGTTGAAAGTGCTTGCCGAATTGTTTCCGCAAGTTAGGGTAATAATGCTTGACCAAAACCTCGGTTTTGCCCAAGGCTACAACATTGCTCTGCAGCAAATCAACAGCGATTATTTCATACTGTGCAACAACGACATAGAGTTACGCTCCGATGCAGTTACTCCGCTAATAAACCTTTTGGAATCAAACCCCAAAGCAGCCGCGGCAATGCCAAAAATCAAGTCGCTGCGTAATCCCGAAATGTTTGAATATGCAGGAGCAGCGGGAGGCTTTATCGACCGATACGGCTATCCATTCTGCCGAGGAAGAATCCTCGACAACGTAGAGCAAGACCACGGACAATACAACAGCGTAAAAAGCAATCAAATTTTTTGGGCAACAGGGGCCTTTATGGCAATAAAGGCAAACGTTTTTAAAGAGATGGGCGGATTCGACAGTACGTTTTTTGCCCACATGGAAGAAATCGACCTCTGCTGGCGAATCAAAAATACTGGTTTAGACATACTTTATTGCCCCGAATCCGAAGTTTTCCACTTGGGAGGAGCCACTCTACAACAAGGCAGCCCGCAAAAACTCTATTTAAACTACCGCAACTGCCTAAAAATGATGTACAAAAACCTTCCGCCAAAACGTCTTATTCCTACTATTTGGTTTAGGATGATTTTGGATGGAGCATCTTCGGCGGTATATCTCTGCCAACTGCAAATTAAAAATTTCTTTGCAGTGCTGAGGGCACATTTGGCTTTCTACGCATCGCTGCCCAAACTGATAAAAGAACGCAAAAGGCTAAAAAAAACAGCCACGCAATATTACCACAACGAAATATTCAACGGTAGCATCGTGTACCGCAACAAAATAAAAAAACAGAAAGTATTTTTTGAATTTTAAAACAGAGGAGAAAAGTGTCAAACAAAGTAGTAATAATTCCAACATACAAGGAAAAAGAGAACATCGAAAACATAATAAGGGTGGTGTTTAACCTGCCTGAACCATTCGACATACTTATTATCGACGACAACTCGCCCGATGGCACTGCCGATATTGTCAAAAATCTAATCAAAGAGTTTCCAGAACGCCTCCACATCATAGAGCGCAGTGGCAAACTCGGTCTCGGCACTGCCTACATCACGGGATTCAAATGGAGCTTGGAGCACGGCTACGACTATATATTTGAAATGGACGCAGATTTTTCGCATCCGCCCGAGGACTTGATAAACCTCTACAACGCTTGCCACACCGACGGATACGATATGGCAATCGGCAGCCGCTACATATCAGGCGTAAACGTGGTAAACTGGCCTATGGGCAGAATTATGATGTCGTATTACGGATCGATGTATGTGCGCATCGTAACACGGATGAAGATAATGGACACCACCGCCGGATTTGTTTGTTACACTCGCAAAGTATTGGATGCCATAGATTTAGACAAAATAAAAATGAAAGGTTACGGTTTTCAGATAGAGATGAAGTTCACCGCCTGGAAAAAGAAATTCAAAATCAAGGAAGTTCCCATCATCTTTACCGACCGCAAGCAAGGCACATCCAAGATGAGCGGAGGCATCTTTGGCGAGGCTGTCTGGGGCGTGCTCAAGATGAAGATAGCAAGCTGGTTTAAGAAATACTAACCAA
>JAFPYT010000052.1 GCA_017394445.1 Bacteroidales bacterium
AAACCTTTATCCCCTCCCGCTCCTTCTTGCTCAATTTCTTCACCACTTCGTCGTATGAATGGTCAACGAGTTCAAAAATTAACTTGTCGCCGGCGTCGGAGTTGAAGTGGATTTGGTTCCAATATTTTTTGTTCCAATGGAATGCGCCTTCGATGGCGGTGTATTGTTCGCGGAGGTCGAGAGCGCGTTCGGGGTCGCATTTCATAGTTGCCATATCGGGGCGACTCATTGAAACTACGGCAAAAATCTTGTTGCAGATACGGAAAGTCAGCACATCATCGTCAAAAGGGAAATCCTCTGTAACGTGCGGTTTTGAAAGGCAGTATTCGCGAAATTTTTCGATGTTCATAGTCGGATGTTTTTATTAGTTGAGGGCAAAGGTAAGAAATATTTTTTTTGAAGATTTCAAAAAAACATTATTTGCATTATTCGCAGTATCAAAAAATTTTGTAAATTTGAAAAAATTAAAAAAAACTACACGATGCGAATACTGCTTTTAACCATACTATTATTTCTTACAGCCTGTGTCAACTATTGCGTGGGGCAGTCGGGGTTTGTGTACAGCAACATCTGCTGCGAGGGAGAGCAAAAAATCACAAGTGCGCTCTATTCTACCGACCCTAAAGACAAACAATTGTGGATCAAGACTTTAATCGAAGCCGAAAAGTCGTTAGACAACGAGAAAGACCTTGACAGAGTTACGGGCTCGCTCTCAAGAATTTACCAACTATACGACATCGCTGAAGACGATGACGGCAAAAACCGCTGCCTTCAAAAAATAACTCATCTCGCCGAATCTACTGGCAGTCTTGACATCTACGTCCGCGCTCAGATAATGCAGGCGCACAACTTGATACGCCACAGCAAACTCGATTCGGCAATTGTAGTTTTCCAAAAATCAATCAAATATCTCGAACCCAAAAAGGCATTCCGCCAACTTGTCAAGGCTCATTGTTTCCTTGCCTACACCTACGATTACGCTCACAACGAGGTACTTAGCATCCGAAATATGCTCAAAGCGGTTTCGATAGTTAAAAACGAATGTGCCACCGACACTCTGCTCATCGGCGAGGTTTATCTCAACACCTCTTTAATATATCTCAACGACGAAGACTACAGCAAGGCGAAAGAATACATTTCGCAAGCGCTGTCGATACTCAGGCACGTAAAGGAATCCGACAACAAAATGTACCACAGCTATCTCAACATCGCGCTAATAGTGGACGCCGACATACATCGTGCCATAGGAGAATACGACGAGGCTATTTCGCTCTACAACGAGGGCATTGACGGGTTCACCTCTTCGGGACTTGATTACTCAACCTCAAATACTTACCACTACCTAAGCGATGCCTACAACGGATTGGGAATCACCTACCAAAAAAAGCAGATGTACGATGAAGCCATCAAAAATATGCTTGCCGGTTTTGACATCCGCAAAAGATTGGCACTCAAAAAGAAAATAGCCGATTCGTACATCACCATAGCCGATTATTACACCAAAACTCAACAAGATGATTCGGCGTACGTCAATTATGAAAAAGGCTTCAAAGCCGCATACTCCATCCGCGATGCCAAACTAATACACCTTGCCTCGCAGGGTCTCGCCAATTATTATCACAAAAAACGCGATTACGAAAAGGCTTACAAATATCTCGAAATTGCCAACAATTACTACCAAGACGTTCTTGAAGTAAGGCAAAGCAAAGCCGTGGCACGTGAGGAGATGGACTACCTTTTTGAAGAAGAACTTGACTACGCAAAAAGAATAAATGCCGAGCAAGACGCCGAAATCAAACGCGACAAGATAATAATCTATCTTGCCGTATCATTCTGCCTAATTGCGGCGGTGATGATAGCGATGATTATCGTGCTGTTTTACAAGCGTCAGAAGAAAAACAGAATGCTACAAATTCAGCGCGACCAATTGGAACTGCGCTCAAAACAACTTCAAGACCAGCAAAAAGAGATTTCGCAAAAAAATCAAGAACTCCGCGCCACCACCGAAATGCTCGAAAAAAGCGTTGCCGAACTCCGCGCCACCACCGAAATGCTTGAAGAACGCAACAACGAACTCACAATGCTATCTGCCGTAGCATCTTCCACAGGCAATTCGATTTACATCACAAATAAGGATGGCAAGATGATATGGTTTAACGACGCATTCTCGCGCGAAACCCACATTCCAAAAGAGGAACTCCACACCCACCCCGCCCTCAAATCGTCGTCGATGACGCCCGAAACCCGTATAATTTACGAAAAAGTGCTTGCCACCAAAAAAACGCAGACTTACACCGCCGAAATGAAGCATTTGGAAGGCGAACCATTTTGGGTGCAGGCATACGTAAACCCCGTGTTAGACGACGACGGAGAAATAATGATGATAGTTTGGGTAAGCACCAACATAACCGAACTGCATCACGCTTACGAAAAAATCGAGAACCAAAACAAGGAAATCAACGCCTCAATTTCATACGCCCGCCGCATTCAAGACGCTGTGCAGCCGATGAAGATATTCTCAGACGAGATTCTTGGCGACCATTTTATCATCAATATGCCCCGAAACATTGTCAGCGGCGACTTTCATTGGGTGGGATACAAAAACGGACTTTCGGTGTTTACTGTTGCCGACTGCACAGGTCACGGCGTCCCCGGAGCGTTTATCAGTATGCTCGGACAGGTGATGCTAAATCAAACACTTAGCAAACTCGAGGATATTACCTCTGCCAATATCCTCGACATACTGCGCAACGGCATAATCCACCAACTGCACCAACGCGACAAAGAGGACGCTTCGAGCGATAGTATGGACGCAAGCATGTTTGTTTACGACCGCGACAATTGCATCATCGACTTTGCCGGAGCATATTCGTATGGATATCTGCTGAGGTTTGGCACTCCCGATGCCGAAACCGAGGCTATTTGCAACGAATCAGGCAGCAAAATAATCTTCAACCAACAAAAAGACGCATACCTTATCCGCCTGAAACCCAACCGTATGACCATAGGTATCGACCGCCGCGATATGATTCCATTTAAAAACATAAAATTCAAAGTAAACCACGGCGACATAGCCTACGCCACCACCGACGGCTATCCCGACCAATTTGGCGGACCAAGGCAGAAAAGGTTTTTCGTGGCTAATTTTGAAAAAATGCTCCTCAAATACTGCCACCTCACAATGATAGAGCAGCGTCAAGCGTTGGAGCAAACCTTCCTCGAATGGAAAGGCGACTACGAACAAACCGACGATGTGCACGTGCTGGGAATTGTGCTGTAAGGGATTGACTACACTATCTGATTGTTGATTGTAAAACAAATAGTTATGAAACCATCCGCATAGATTGTTTCACCGAAAATCCCTATTCACGAAAACTCTACGACAAAGCCGGTTATTTAGTTGTCGGCTATGCCAATGCGCAAAGGAAAGTTTGAATTAAGGGAAAAGAGGTTGTGAAAATTTTTTCACCCCTACATTTTCAATCATTCAAAATATATAGTTCAAATGAATTTTTTATTACATTTGCAAAAAAAACAACATATTATGAAATCCAAATTCTTATATCTTGAAATCATTGCTGCGGCGGTTGCCGTAGTGGGGGCAATTTTCGTTAACAAACCTATGCTGCCATCGGCGATAAATATGGTGGTACTGCTTACGTATGCGCTTGTATGTATGTTTATTTCAAAAGCACATCCTAAACCGCAAAATACGAATGAAAAAATAGTTTATAACGTTCATAACATATCGTGGATGGGGTTATCGGTAATGGCTGTCGGCATTTTACTCTACTTTCAACACTTTCCAGGTGGGCGTACGATGCTGTTCGTTGGTTTGGTAACTATTGCACTTCCTTTAATTTATCACCTCATTAAAATAGTCAAAGACAAAGATGAAGATGAAAAACAAGACAACAGGCAAACCACCGAAGATGAAAATGAGTTAAATCAAAAAACTACTGTCAAATTAATACAAAAGTGGTTTGGTGATGCCAAATACAATCATACCGAAATGATTATCCGCCTGGGCTTTGCCTTGTTGATAGCGATAAAATTAATGTTCTACACCAAAGTATTATCACCGGAGTAGATTAATGAAGGAATACTTTAAAACTCAGCAAGATACTGTGAATTTGCATTTTGGATAATTGGAACATCCATAAAACATACCATTTACCCCGGAACGTAGTTTTAAATCTCCATTACACCAAGGACATATTAAATTGTTAATTTTGAATTGTTTCTCTTGGATATTATCTTGTATATTTTGGATATGTTGCCTCCGAGATACGATCCTTGAAACATCGGAAGATTGAAGCCGCTGTTTGATTATTTGGACATCTTCCAATGACAAACATTTGTTAATACAATTTTGCTTTATGGTTGCTCTCAATCTATTTGCATAAATTACAGGTTGCGATACATTTAATCTTTTTAGCGTTGCATTACTAACAAAAACCACAATAGGATAGTATTTAACATTATGATAATCCGATAGGACATTCTTCAAAGCATAAATATGGCTTAGATTCTGTTTGATAGGATTTCTAAAATAGTGTTTTTCTTTAAAGATAATCTGCTGCCAATCATCTGCTTTGTCACTACCCATAATCCATCCTGCATAATTTTTGGTTTCTATTACAAATATACCATATTCAGATATCACAAGATGATCAATCTGCGAAGTACTCCCATTAGGATTTTCTAACATCACATTAGGTATTATGACAAACTTTTTTCCTAACAAACGTAATCGCAAATTGACTTTTAGTTCGCCAATAAATCCTTTTATATGAGGGGAGAATATTTTTAATAATAGCATCCCCACAGCAACTATAATACTCAAAACAATAAGAGTCTTCATAAATGCTATAATTAAAACTTTTTCGGTTACAAAAATAGTTATTATACACCAAATTTATTAAAAAATGGCCGATAAACAGTCATTAATTCAAAAAATGGCCGATAAATGGCCGATAAATGGTCGATAAAACCGATTTTGGCAGAAAAAATGGCCGATATTTTAATATTTATGGCCGATACATAATTAGGCTGTGGCTACCTAAAACTCTTTCTGTAACTTATCAGGATTTCGTCGCAAATCGGCTTAATGCATTATACATCAAAGTTTTCTTCTTATCAGTTAATGCCTTACCATAATTAGAAACACAATAGTCGAGATAACCATCCCATTTGTCTTGAAACTTTTCAGAGAGGACAATCTTCATACTCGCTAAGTTTTTTTTCGGTATGAGCAATAAATTCTTCAAGAGTTACAAATTTCCCTTGACTTACTTCGGCTTCTATTTCATCTATCTCTTTGAAGGCCTCTTCGGAGGTTTGAGGAGTAGGGAAATAATAGTCAACTTCTTTGTCAGCCCCTTCAAGGGGAATATATTGAAATGTCCATCCTTTTCCTTTCGCAAATTTGTTGAAATCCTCAAAATCAGCAAAAGGAATATTAAGATTAAGTTGTATGTATTGTGGTGTAGTTATCATAGTCTCAATTTTTCTAACACTACAAAGATAAGCATTAATTTTGAATAAACATCATTTCTCCCAAAGAAAATTTGAAATCACTCATTTACACCGTCCCCCACCATTTTCTCAATACCCATTCACCTGTTAATAAAATGAGTATCAGATAAAAAAGCCATCTTAATTCTATTAAACCGGCGGTGGTGGTTTCGGTGAAGATGACGGGTTTGGCGTCGCGGAGGGTGATGAGGGCGTGAGACATCGTGGTTAGGTCGGCAGGGTAATACATTTTGCCGCCGGTGGTGGTGGACATTTTTTGAAGAACGGTGTGGTTGGCACGGAGGTCTTCGGTTTCGGCTGAGTTTTCTATTATTGAGAAACCGCCTGATTTAGTGAGTTTTCCACCACGAATTTTGGCGGTGGACTCGAAATTATATGTGCCAGTTTTGAGGGTGTCGATACGGAGAAAATATCCCGAGGCGGCGGGTTGAAGTGTGTAGGTTTGACGGAAGTTGTTATCGTTTGATATTGTGATTGTTACCTCGGCATCAGTGATGGGCTGCATCTGTTTGTCCGACACTTTGGCAGAAAAGCAAACCGGGTCGCCAAGGTTGTAGATACG
>JAFPYT010000053.1 GCA_017394445.1 Bacteroidales bacterium
ATTTCTTTGCCGATGTTGTAATCCGAAAGGCGTGTCTTGATGCCAAGCGATTGGAAGAATTTTTCGGTAGCATCAATCACCTTGTCGATAATTTCATCGTCGCTGCCGGAGGTGATTCCCCACACATTTTTTGCAAACATCAATAGTTTTGCCTTTTTCTCTTTGCGCATTACACGCATTGTGCCGGGGAGAACAATCGAAAGCGTTACACCGTGGTCGAGTCCGCAGAGAGCTGTAAGTTCGTGACCAATCATGTGAGTAGACCAGTCTTGATTTACACCCGGGCAGAGGAAAAAGTTGAGTGCACAAGTGGCAGCCCACATATAGTTGGCGCAAGCGTTGTAAGGCGGATTGTCTACAAGCACCTTGGGAGCGGTTTCGATAATGGTTTTGAAAACGCCCTCCGACCAACGGTCTTGTACAGGAGTGTCGATGTCGTCGGTGAGATATTGCTCAAAAACGTGAATAAAGCTATCGGCTAAACCGTTGGCTTTTTGACGTTTAGGAATAGAATAAACCACCTCGGGGTCGAGAATCGAGAACACAGGATAAACCTTAGGATTTCCAAAAGCAAATTTCTCTTTGGTGGTGCGGCGCGAAATCACAGCATTGCAGTTCATTTCGCTACCGGTTGCAGGCATTGTTAGCACCGTAGCAATCGGCAAAGCCTCGTCAAAATCAGCACCTTTGGTAAGAATATCCCACGGATCGCCTTTGAAATCAACAGCGGCAGCAATAAGTTTTGTGCCGTCGATAACCGAGCCTCCGCCCACAGCAAGAAGAAATCCTACGCCCTCTTCGCGGCAGATTTTTACAGCCTTCATCAAAGTGTCGAAATCGGGATTTGGCTCAATGCCTCCAAATTCAATAATTGAATAGCCTTCGAGAGCCTTTTTTACTTGGTCGTAGACGCCGTTTTTCTTGATGGAGCCACCACCGTAGGTCATCATAATTTTTTCGCCCTTGTAAAGGTTGTTGGGCAGCTCAGCGATAGAGCCTTTGCCAAAAATCACCTTTACGGGATTCTGAAATACAAAATTGTTCATTTGATTGTGTCTTTTAATATTAAGTTTTCGGTTTAAAGATACGGATAAATTTGAAATAGCAAAATCTTTACAACAATTTTTAACAACTATAATTGAATTTTTATTTTGGTTGTTAAGCATAATTGTTATACCTTTATAAAAAATTTATAACATACTATTTTAAAAGGTAATAAATTGAGTATTAATATATTAGGAATAGAATCATCGTGCGATGATACCTCCGCTGCTGTAGTTAGCGAAGGAGTTTTGCTATCGAATGTAATTGCAAGTCAGGCGGTTCACTGTGCTTACGGCGGCGTTGTTCCCGAATTGGCATCGCGTGCGCATCAACAAAATATAATTCCAGTGGTAGACCAAGCCATCAAGCAAGCGGGAATCACCAAAAACGACATCTCAGCTGTGGCATTTACTCGCGGACCAGGTTTGCTTGGTTCGTTGCTTGTAGGCACATCTTTTGCCAAGGGTTTTGCACTGTCGGCAGGTATTCCTCTGATTGAGGTAAACCACCTTCAAGGTCATGTACTTTCGCAGTTTGTACACGAAAAAGACAAACCCGAAAATCATCCATCGTTTCCGTTTCTTACACTTTTGGTTTCGGGCGGACACACTCAGATTATACTCGTTAAAGATTATTTCGACATGGAAATAATCGGCACCACCATCGACGACGCAGCTGGCGAGGCATTCGACAAATGCGCCAAGGTGATGGCTCTCGGCTATCCCGGCGGACCTGTAATCGACCGCCATGCACAGGAAGGCGACCCCGAACGTTTCCATTTTGCCAAGCCGCATATCGAAGGTTTGAATTTCAGTTTCAGCGGATTAAAGACTTCGTTTCTCTATACGCTCCGCGACAAAATGAAAGACGACCCCAACTTTATCGACAACAATATCAATGATATATGCGCGTCGCTGCAGTTTACAATTACATCTATTTTAATAGAAAAACTTGTGGCTGCTGTGGAGCAAACAGGAATCAACCGCATTACCATCGGTGGCGGTGTGGCTGCCAACTCCGAACTGCGTCAAGTGCTTAAATTTGAGGCAAAACGCTACGGTTGGAAGGTTTACATTCCCGAGCGCAAATACACCACCGACAATGCCGCAATGATAGCAGGCGCAGGATACTACAAATTTCTCAAAAAAGAATTTGTGGGTATGGATATTGCACCCGACGCTCGTCTTAAATTTTAACAACTCTGACTCATGGAACAACAGGTACAGGCATCGGTAATAAGGCGCAAAATATTCGCGCTATTCAGCGAGGAAACCCGCGACAAAGGGTTTCCAAAGTATTTTAATTACTTTATTATGACGCTGATACTTGTAAATGTGTTTACTATGATTTTAGAAACCGTTAAAAGTGTTTACGAACCCTACAAAACGTATTTTCATGCATTTGAACTATTTGTAATAGCGGTGTTTACAATCGAATACATTATGCGAATCCTCACTGCCGACCTTGCATTTCCGTGCGGAAACCGGCTGAAAAGCATTCTCAAATATATGTTTTCGTTTTACGGCTTAATTGACTTGCTTGCCATTTTGCCGTTCTATATGCCATTTACAAAATTAGACCTCCGAATCGTAAGGACATTGCGCTTGCTGAGATTTTTAAGACTCTTTAAAATAACGCGTTACAACAATTCTATGGAACTCATCAAGTCGGTAATGAGCGAAAAACGTTCGGAACTTGGCGTAACATGCTTTGTTATTATTATCGTTATGATAATAGCCTCGTTTTTAATGTTTTATGCCGAAAACAAAGCTCAACCAGAGCATTTTCCCAATGTGCTTTCGTGCATTTGGTGGTCGATAGTAACGCTCACCACAGTTGGCTACGGCGATGTATTTCCAGTAACGGGTATCGGAAGACTCGTCGGCGGGGTAATCGCTTTTCTTGGCATAGGTCTTGTGGCATTACCTACAGGTATTATCAGTGCAGGTTTTCTTGAAAAGCTAAACCAGAACCATAAAGACAAAAACACTGACAAGCACACCGGGCAAAACGACAGCAACAGCTGCCAACACACGTCAGACCATCAGAAATACTGTCCATATTGCGGGCACAAACTTGATACCTGATTTTTGAAACTTTTATTTTTATTGTAAGTTAAACTAAAAAAAGAAGAATCCATCATGGCTGCCTCATCATACCTAACGGAAAAAACACCTGCCGAAACAGTGCTGCACCGTAAGGCGTTTTCAGAAGAAGACACCGACGTTATGTTCGAGCGTATGGTTGAAAGCGACCTTTATTTTCCCACTCCCGAAAAAAAAGCCCTTGTCCGCAAAGCTTACGAAGTGGCTAAGCGTGTTCACCATGGGCAAAAACGTCACACCGGCGACAGCTTTATTTACCATCTGTTTGATGTAATGAGCATTGTGGTGCAGGATATTGGTCTGGGCGCCACGGGAGCTGCAGGTGCATTGTTGCACGAAATTACATTCCACACCGAGTTGAAAACCGAAGATATTCAGCAAATGTTTGGTCAGGAGATGGCCAACATAGTTGATTCGCTCAACCGTATTAAAGGCACGTCAGAATATTTTAAAGATTCTGAACCCGAAGTATATAAAAGAATAATTCTCGGCCTTACCAACGACTTGAGAATCATTTTAATAAAACTTGCCGACCGTCTTGCCAACCTGCGAACGCTCGAAATAAAGCCCAAAGACACTCAATATCAAGTGGCTTACGAAACTATGCAAATCTACGTTTCGCTTGCCCACCGATTGGGTCTCAATAAGATAAAAACCGAACTCGAAAACCTCTCGTTTAGATTTCTCAACCGGAAGGCTTACGACGAGATTTCGTCAAAACTGCTTCTTAGCGAAGCCGAGCGCAAAAAATTTATCAACAAATTTACGCTGCCAATTATAGCAAAATTATCGAAAAACAATATCAAATTTGACCTCAAAGGCCGCCCAAAAAGCATCTACTCCATTTATCAAAAGATGCAGAAAAAAAAGGTGAGTTTCGACGAGGTGTTCGACAAATTTGCTATCCGCATTATTTTTACACCGCACAATCCCGACCTCGAAAAAGAAGAGTGCCTGTATATTGTAAAAATCATCAGCGAGGATTTTTACGTACATCCCGAACGCACCCGCGACTGGATTACAATGCCCAAAGAAAACGGTTACGAAGCTTATCACCTTACAGTTTTTGATAATGTCAACCAGGTTTGGGTAGAAATTCAAATCCGCAGCCAGCGTATGGACGATATTGCCGAATACGGTTTTGCGGCACATTGGAAATACAAGGGCATCACCGACAAACGCAAAGATTTCGACGACAAACTTAAGGCATTAAAACAAAAACTTGAAGCTCCCGACTCGGTAGATTTTGATTTTTCGCAAGATTTCAAATTCCTAATGTCCGACGAAATTTCGGTGTATTCGCAAGACGGCACAATCACCACGTTGCCTCAAGGCTCTACGGTTTTGGATTTTGCTTATTATGTAGATCCTGCAAAAGCTTCGTCGTGCATAGGTGCCAAGGTAAACCACAAAATGGTAACAATAGCGTCGAGGCTTCAAAATGGCGACCTTGTAGAGCCCGTTACATCTAACCGTACCAAGCCAAAACCCGAGTGGCTCACTATCGTGCACACCGAAAAAGCCCTTGGTATTCTTAAAGAGCAATTGCACGACTATCTGCGCGTAGAGATTGCCGAAGGTCAGCGAATACTTCACAATCTGATACGTAAATACAAGATAACCAACGAAATAGAGGTTACAAACCAATTGATACAGCATTTTAAATGCCTTACCAAAAACGATCTTTTAACTAATATTTCAAACAAAAAGATTACTCCCGAGGCATTAGAACAAGCTGTTCGTAAATTATCGCCCAACTCGTTTGTGCGTTTTTGGCGATTGCAATTTGGTGGCGACAACGAAGAGATTCCTCGCACCGATTCTGACGTTTCGCGCTATCTCACAGGACAAAACCTCAGCGACAACTACGAACTTGCCGACTGCTGCAACCCGCTCCCCGGCGACGACGCAGTGGGACTTATCGACCGCGAAAAAAACACCGTTTTTATACACAAAGCCAAATGCCTGTATGCGGTGTCGAAAATCCGAGAAAACCCCGGAATGCTTGTCCCCGTATCGTGGAAACCTCACGAGGAACTATCAGGAACGGCTCGCATATCTTTTGAGGGTGTTGACCAAAAAGGCATGGCACAAAAAATTGTAACAGCCGTAACTGCCGAGGTGGAAATCAACCTCAAAACTATCCACATCGAAAGCGACGATACAAGTTTTTCGGGTTGGATAGAGGTGTATGTGCGCACCAAAAATCATTTAGACAAATTAGAACGAAAACTTCGAGAAATAGACGGAATACTTAACTTAACTGTACAATAATGACACAGTCGGACATAAGACAATGCGAACACTGCAAACTTAAAGAATTGATGTGCAGGGGGCTTTCTCCCGAAGACATGAACTCGCTTGTGAGCCAAGCGAAACTGCGCCACTACCGCAAGGGCGAGGTTATATTAAAGCAAGGCATAAAAACCACTGAGCTTATCTATCTGCTCAATGGTATAGTCAAGTTTTCGCTCGAAGATAACGGCCGCGAGTTTATTGTAACCATCGACAAGGCTCAAACATTTGTGGGATTAGCCAATATCTTAAACGAAGATATCAACTATTTTACCGTAACAGCCGTGTCGGAATGTACGGGATGCGCACTTAATCTTTCGCGCTTTAAACTCTTGATGCTCAACAATCGAAACTTTATGTTTGAGATTATGAGCCTGTCCACACAGATGTTTCGTGGTGCTATCAATAATTTTATCAGCATAGCCCGCAAGCAGAGCAATGGACGTATTGCCGATGTGCTGCTATATTTGAGCGACAAGATTTACGAATCCCGCTCGTTTGCGCTCTCGTTTTCGCGGCAAGAACTCGCCGATTTTGCCGGCTGTAGCAAAGAACAGATTATACACACACTGCGCAATTTTGCCGCCGACAACATTATTTCGGCAAGTGGCAAAAAAATCGAAATCATTGATTACGAGCGACTAAAAACCATTAGCCGCATAGGATAATTGCATTGAATATATTTTTCAAAACTTTTTTACAAAAATTATTGACAAAATAAAAAATAGTCCGTATATTGTGCCAAAAATCCGATACTCATTTTTCAATAGTTACTATTATGAAATTTAAGGTAGAATATAAGGACAAACAAAAATTCGGCAACGAAGACTTGCTGAAAATGAAACAGTTTGTAGAAAGCAAAAATATCAAAACTGTAAAAAACGTAGCTCTTGCGCAAGAAAAAATCAAAAAGGGACAAATGGGACCCGGACTTGGTTCGGCACTTGTGGGACTTGTAGGAGCAGCCACCGAACCTCTCACTATGCTTTTCAGCTCTATTGTAGAATGGGTGCGTTTGCACCGAAGCGATGTTAAGTTACGTTTAGACAACGGCGAAGAACTTGTTATTTCGGGTAACCTTTGCAAATCTAAAAAGGCCATCAACGATATAGTTGAAACCTTTGTAAACAAAACACTCGAAATGCGTCAAAAAACACCAGCATCAGCCAAAAAAGAACATTCGCTACCTCCTACTCCACCGCCCCCACCACAGGCTCCACAGCAAGAGAAAGATAGCAAATAACTACAACTGATTTTCGTCGCGTTTGCGCAATGAGCGACGCCACAAAAACATCAACACACACAACGCCGAGCCGGTATACATAACTATTCCTTCGTTAAAACTAATGGAGATAGTTCGTATTATTGCAATAATCAGGCACATAACAGCCATGCAAATCCACAGCACCTCCATAGGGCTTTTTTTCATCTTGGGTTTCATGGCTGTTGTGTATTTGTAGAATCGGATACAACCGACGACGACATATTAAGTTCTTGATATTCGTTTTTGAGCTGCACCACGCCGTTGACGTCAAGAAATTTGTAATTCTTGAATGTAAGGTCGCTTTCAAAACCGCTTTTGCCATCGATTGCAAATCCATCACCGGGCTGAGTCACCGACACACGCTTTACCGAAAAAATCTTTTGCTTGTTTTCGTCGCAGAAAATCTGTTCGGTTTTGAGTGTTGTGCCGTCGTCGTTGGTAATCACCACATTGCGGCGTGCTTCGTATAGTTTTTTCTTCTTGTAATAAATGGCATAATCGGCAGTAAGACGCGATTTCTGTTTTAGTTCTTCATCAAAAAAAATCACATCCACACCCTTTGGAAACTCGATGTACGAAGCCAAATCGCCATGTTCGTAATCGTCGGCCTGAGGTGCTGTAACGATGGTTTTCATCTTGTGCGACGAATAGTACTTGAGGTCTAAATTATCAACCGACTGCTGCGGAAAAGTAGCGTCAATGTTAAAATTGTTTAGCTGCTCCATTTTCGACGAGCACGATGCCACAGTCAAAAAGATAGGTAGCAATAATAGTCTGTATTTCATAATTCGATATTAAAAAATGTAGAGACGCGCCATGGCACGTCTCTACAAAAATATGAATAATTTACAAATTAATCAAAATTAGAATCTTGCGGTGGTGGTTTCACCAATCCAACCGCCGATTGTAACCGACGAACCTGCAGTGATAGAGTGCATAAAAGCATCCTCTTTGTTGGGGCAGTGTCCTTTGTAAGTGGCAATCAGCTTATTAACATCGCTGGTAACGCTTGGGTCAACAGCTTTAGCGCGGTTGAGTTTGTCGAGAACAAGCCAATAGGTTTTAGATTTTTCAAAACCATCTTCGCCTACAGGGTTTTGAGCGTACATAGTGGCAATAAGGATATACGGCTGACCGTATTGACCATTAAGATCGATAGCCTTGTTGCAGTAAGTGCGGGCTGCGCCAAACTGTTTTTGTTTAAAAAGGTCAACTGCAATAGAATAGTTGTAGTTGGCTTTCATAGAGTCGGCAGTAGCAAATTCGATAGCTTTTTTGTAGTTGTCGATAGCTTCGTCGTAGCGGCCTTTTTTGTCGAGCATACGACCAAGGCTGCGGCAAGCGAGTTCCGAAGGCTCTTTTGCGGTAAGTTTGATAGTAGCATCTTCGTAGAGTTTAAGGTCGGTGCAACCCTTTTTGTCGAGGATGTTAACAATCTTGCGCAAAAGGTCGATATCGTCGGGATTTTGCTGGAAACGGGGTTCAAAAGCCTTGTTGAGGGTTTCGCACTGAGCAGCAGTGCTGTTAGAGAATAATCCGTCAACACCAGTGATAACGAGGTTGCAGTCGTCGAGCTCTTTTTGAACAGCAGCGGGATTTTTTTCTTTACCACCTGCAATGCGTTCTGCAATACCGGCGCGTTTTTTCTGCAAAAGGTCGGTGATAATGA
>JAFPYT010000009.1 GCA_017394445.1 Bacteroidales bacterium
CATCATTCCTTTTTTGGGGCGCAATTCGAGAGTTCTTGAAACGGCGTCGCACGAGATTACGCACATGGTGCTTTGTCTTTTGTTTTTTAAGCAGGTCATGTCGATGAAAATATCCTCCGAAGGCTCGGGCGAGGTGTGGCACAGTGGCAACGGTATAGGGAATACTTTTATAGCATTGGCGCCATATACTTTGCCGCTTTTTACATTTATAATACTGATTTTCAGTATTTGGGGCTCAGCCGAGTCGATGCACGTGTTTCATTTGCTGATAGGTTTCTCTTTGGCTTTCCATCTGGTTTGTTTTGCAACACAAACCTCTCTACGTCAGACGGATATAACTTCGCAAGGTGTGTTGTGGTCTTTTTTGTACATAGCCCTGTTTTTGATGTTCAACTTGGCTATTGTGCTATTGTCGGTAAAAAATGGTTTCACCGATGCCATTGTGTCGGTGTGCAGGGGGATGTGGGAGAACTTTTTGGAAATCTTTTTCGGCGTATAGGTCAAATTGCAGGATGATTTTTGGCACTTTGTCTCAATAGGTCAAATTGCAGGATGCCCCAATCGGAAAAAATTTGTATCTTTGCCGTGCAGTTTGAAGCATAGCGGGGCTCTGCTGGGGAGCAACCCCGTGAGGAATAGGACTGCGTGAATGACGACAAGTCATAGAAGAAACGGCTACCAACAAGAGGCGGCCGTTTTCTTTTTATGAAATGTTAGATTTCACCAATGCCAAGAAAAACCCGCTGATAAACCGCTTGCGGTTTTCTTTTGACATCCCGCTGTGATTGTTGAGATTCTTTTTGAGGTCGGTGAAAGTCCCTTCAATCTTGTTGTTGGTATTGGGCATGCCGTCGCATTCCGGCAACTGGTAAGTGAATAAGTACGGAAGATAGAAGTTGACGCTGTTCATGGCTGAACGCAGACGTTTGTGGGTAAACTGCGTTTTCCCCGACTTCAGGGTGGAACGTCTGTCCAGCATGGTCTTCCAATTGGCCTTCCATGTCCTAAACTTGTTCGCGAATTCAGCACCGTCTTCATTCGCAATATTGTCCACCATAGCCTTCAGTTCCCGGGCTGCTATTAGTCTGGGATGCCGAGAGAGGTATCGCCTCATTATCTGTATCATGTGGTATTGGCACATTTGGATCTTGTAGGACGAGAACTCGCTGAAGAGGTTTCTTTTCCCGTCTATCACAATCCCGGCGATGGTGTATCCACGCTTTTCTATGCTGCGCACTGCATCCACATAGTCCTGCACCTTTTCGTTAGCGACAAACGCCATGTAAAGAGGCATTCCGGACCTGTCGTCCTGAGCAAGCAGCACGCCCCAGTTGTGCCCCCAATAAGTGGCGTCGAGGTGCACGTATCCGCCTCCGGACAACTGTGGCTGAACCCAGACCTTTTCTATCTCGCGCAACCGGCGCTTGATCGTGGACTCGCTTACACCATGAGCGACAGCCAGTTCGGAGATTGTTTGCTTGCCATCCTGATAGCTTCTCCATAAAGCATCATGCTTTATGTCAGGACTGTTTCGAAACTGGTATCCGCATCCCTTGCATAAATATGTCTGGATTCCCTTTCGTTTCCCGTTTTTTACAATGTGTGCGTCGCCGCACACAGGACATTTCAATTTGTACATTTTCTACCTTTTTTGAGTGTCTTGAAATCTCGCAAAGGTAGTGATTCCCTACAAATATGAAGTTTTTATCATGCAATTTGACCTATAGACGATTTTTATTTGTTAATTTTTCTCCCAAGCACCTTGTCTCACAAAATCGCCCAAAAATACAGGTGTCTTGAAAGTTTTTATCCTGCAATTTGACCTATAGACCTCTTTTTCTCGCTAAATAGTTGAGACTGAACAATTAAAAACGAACTACGTTAAATGTACGATTAGCAATTTTGGGGTTGTGGTTTGTGGTTTTGAGTTGGCAGTTTAAGTAGCATATTACATTACTTTGATGCATTAACATCTTCACTAATCATAGTATTCTGCGGATTTTGCTCGTAGGCGTTGATTATTTTAGTAACCAGTTTGTGGCGTATCACGTCGCTGTTGTCGAGCTGGATTACGGCTATGTTGTTGATATTGTTTAGTATGGAAATGGCGTGAGATAGTCCTGACGACTGGTTGCGCGGCAGGTCGATTTGTGTGAGGTCGCCGGTAACAATAAATTTGGCGTTGCGTCCCATGCGTGTAAGGAACATTTTTATCTGAGCGTTGGTGGCGTTCTGAGCTTCGTCGAGGATTACAAAAGCGTTGTCGAGCGTGCGTCCTCGCATAAAGGCGAGGGGGGCAATTTCGATGGTCTTGTCCTCCCAAAGCGACTGCAGTTTTTGTGGTGGTATCATGTCGCGCAGGGCGTCGTAGAGCGGTTGCAAGTAGGGGTCGAGTTTTTCGCGTAGGTCGCCTGGCAGGACTCCTAGGTTTTCG
>JAFPYT010000054.1 GCA_017394445.1 Bacteroidales bacterium
AGTTCGGGACGTTTGATTTCGAAGATGTTGATTTGAACTTCTTTGTTGGTGATGTTCTTCAACTCTTCTTTGATTTTGTCCACTTCTTGTCCGCCTTTGCCGATGATGATACCCGGACGGGCGGTGTTTACTGTTACAGTAATAAGTTTGAGGGTTCTTTCGATAATAATCTTTGAGATGCTGGCTTTAGAAAGACGAACATTAAGATATTTACGAATCTTGTCGTCTTCAACTATTTTTTCAGAATAGCTGTTGCCGTCGTACCAGTTTGAATCCCAACCTTTTATGATTCCCAACCTGTTGCTGATCGGATTAGTTTTCTGTCCCATTTATTTCTTCTTTATTTTCTTTAGTACCTAATACAATTGTAACGTGATTAGACCTTTTCCTAATCCTGTAGGCACGGCCTTGAGGAGCGGGGTTAAGTCTTTTCAACATTCTGGCTCCGTCTACCTTAACTTCTTTTACATAGAGGTTGGCGTCTTCAAGACGGGCGTTTTCATTTTTGTTAACCCAGTTGGCAATAGCCGACTGCAAAAGTTTTCTCAACTTGCCAGCAGCTTCCTGGGGCGAGAACTGAAGAATGTCCAATGCTTTGTTGGCGGGCTGGTTACGGATAAGTCCGGCTACAAGACGCATTTTCCTGGGAGAAGTTGGGTTGTTTCTCAAAATCGCAAAAGCAACGTTTTTCTTCTGCTCTTTCAGTTTCTGTGCTCTTACTGTCTTCTTGGTTCGTTTTGTTTCACCCATTTTAGTATTTCTTTATTAAATGGTCTAACTTAATTTTACTTTTTGTTTCCTCCGTGGCCTCTGAATGTACGTGTGGGGGCAAATTCGCCGAACTTATGACCTACCATGTTTTCAGTAACGTAAACAGGTATGAATTTGTTGCCATTATGAATTGCAACTGTGTGTCCAACGAAGTCGGGAGAGATAACTGAGGCTCTTGCCCATGATTTAACTACTGATTTCTTGCCGGATTCGTTCATGGCAAGAATTTTTTTCTCGAGGTTGTAATCGATGAACGGGCCTTTTTTAATTGAACGACTCATAATTTAAATATGCATTAATTATTTACTTCTTCTTTCGATTATAAACTTGTTGGTGGTCTTTTTAGGACTGCGGGTCTTGTAACCCTTAGCGAGCAATCCTTTGCGAGATCTCGGGTGACCGCCTGATGCGCGTCCTTCACCACCACCCATCGGGTGATCAACAGGGTTCATTACTACGCCGCGGTTGCGAGGTCTGCGACCTTGCCAACGAGAACGTCCGGCTTTTCCGCCTTTTTCAAGCTCGTGATCGCCGTTGGATACGCTTCCGATGGTGGCTTTGCAAGTTACAAGTATCATTCTTGTTTCGCCAGAAGGAAGTTTAACTATTGCATATTTGCCGTCTCTTGCAGTAAGCTGGGCATACGAACCTGCGCTTCTTGCTAATACACCACCTTCACCGGGGTGCAGTTCGATATTGTGAATGATAGTTCCCAGCGGAATGTCTGAGAGGTAGAGAGCGTTTCCAATTTCAGGAGCTGCATCTTTACCTGCTACGATTTTCTGTCCTACCTGGATGCCATTGGGTGCTACGATGTAGCGTTTTTCACCATCGGCATAAAATACAAGTGCTATACGAGCCGTACGGTTGGGGTCGTATTCAATAGTTTTTACTGTTCCGGGGACACCCTCTTTGTTGCGCAAGAAGTCAATAACTCTGTATTTCTGTTTGTGTCCTCCGCCAATGTAGCGAACGGTCATTTTACCGGTGTGGTTGCGTCCGCCTGATTTTCCGTATCCGAATGTCAGAGACTTTTCGGGTTTGCTTGCGGTAATCTCTTCGAATGTACTTAGTACTTTTCCTCTTTGTCCCGGAGTTGTCGGTTTACATTGTCTTACTGCCATTTTGTTTAAACGTTGCTATAAAAATTGATAGTATCGCCGTCTTTTAATGTTACGACTGCTTTTTTGTAGGTTTTACCTTTTCCTACGATAATGCCCGACTTGGTATTGCGGGTTTTTACCTTGCCGGAATACTTCATTGTGTTGACTGCCACTACAGTAACATTGTAAAGGCTTTCTACGGCCTGCTTGATCTGTATTTTGTTGGCGTTGGGGTTTACAATAAAGGCGAACTGGCTGATAGTGCGTGATGAACGAGTATCAGGACGGCCATTTTTGTTGCCCTTTGTTCCGGTACGTACAGTCTTGCTTGCGAGTGCCGTAAATTTCTCGGTTGTTAGTGGTTTCTCTATGATTTCCATTTTTTTTTACTGCTTATTTGTTGAAAATCGTGTTCAAAACTTCAACTGCGCCTTCGGTCAACACCAACGACTGTGCGTTGAGTATATCGTAAGTATTTAATTTATTGGCAGTTGTAACTTCTGACCTGTCTAAATTTCTCGACGACAAATATATATTCTTATTTTCATTCTGCAAAACCAAAAGCGATTTTTTATCGCTGATTTTCAATTTATTTTTCAAATCAACGATTTGTTTGGTTTTTGGAGTGTCGAATGTAAAGTTTTCTAATACTATAATCTGTGCGTCTTTAGCTTTGTAAGTGAGAGCTGATTTACGTGCAAGTGCGATTACTTTTTTGTTGAGTTTGAAGCTGTAATCGCGAGGACGGGGTCCAAAGCATCTTGCACCGCCTACCATTACGGGCGAATTGATATCACCCGAACGAGCGCCACCGGTACCTTTCTGTTTTTTGATTTTACGGGTAGAGCCAGACATTTCGCTTCTTTCTTTGGATTTGGCTGTGCCCTGTCGTCTGTCGGCCAAGATTCTCTTTACGTCGAGATACATGGCGTGGTCTTTGGGTTCAACGGCAAAGATTGCGTCGTCGAGCTGAACTTTTTTGCCGGTGTCCTTTCCTTCGATGTTAAATACTGATATTTCCATTAGTTTTCTAATTTTAAGTAAGATCCTTTGGCTCCGGGAACAGCTCCCTTAACCAATACGAGGTTGTGTTCGGCGATGATTTTTACGATTTTGAGGTTGCAAACCTTAACGGTATCGTTGCCTGTGCGTCCGGCCATACGCATGCCCTTGAACACTTTTGAAGGGAATGAAGACGCGCCCAAGCTACCGGGAGCCCTAAGTCTGTTGTGCTGACCGTGGGTGGTTCCACCTACGCCGCCAAAATGGTGACGTTTTACTACGCCTTGGTAACCTTTACCTTTGGAAATACCGGTTACATTGATTAATGCGTTTTCTTCTAACGATTCAACAGTTACTATGTCGCCGAGCTTTACTTCTTGCTCGATGTTTTTAAATTCGGCGATTTTACGTTTCGGAGTTGCGCCGATTTTCTTAAAGCGCTCTATTTCTGGTTTG
>JAFPYT010000055.1 GCA_017394445.1 Bacteroidales bacterium
AAATCCGTAACGGATTTTTGCCAATCGATTTTTTTGATTTCGCCTTTGTAGTTTTCGTCGAAAACCTCTTTTTTCATTACGCCTTCGCGAACGGTGGCCATCTGAGGACGTGTGTGGAGGTTGAGGATTGTGGCAATAATGTTGCCGCCAAATGCGGGACGTATCTGATAAAGCAAATCTTTATAAGGTGTAACGATCTGCTTGATTTCGCCATTATCTTCTTTAACGGTTTTCTTCTCCTCGTGGTCGCCGATTTCAAGACTTGTGCAGTCGGCAGTTAGTCCGCAGCGGAGAGCGCTTGCCACACGTGGAGCAAGGTCGCGGCCAATGCTTGTAGCGCCAAAGAGCATAATCTGAGGCTGCTCTTGCTTAACAAGGTCGCAGATGATTTTTTGTGTGGGAAGTGTTTGATATGGAGCAAGTTTACGGTCGTCGGCCACGTGGATAACGTCAACGCCGTATTTAAAAATCTGTCGTCCTATATTATAAAGGTTGTAATCTACGGCAATGGCTTCGAGCTTGCAGCCGAGTGTCTGTGCGAGTTTCTTGCCTTTTGAAAGCAGTTCGAGGCTGACGTCTGCCACAACGCCGTTCTCAGTTTCGCAAAATACAAATAAGTTGTTCATTTCGTATTATCCAAGAATGTGGTTAGACAATAAATCTTTAATTAAACCGTCGATGTCGGCATCCGAATCAGAGAGTTTCTTTGATTCTTTGGCCTGCAACACTACGGCGTCGATTTTTTTAACAGTGGTGGGCGAACCTGCCTTACCTACTTTGTCGTCTTCAACTTTGATGTCGTCGGCGCCCCAAGTGGTAATTTTAGATTCGTCGTTTTTGTTTTTCATATAGAATTTTGCGTTGCGTGTGCGGCAGGGAGCAGCCGAGCCGTGTACTGTAATGAGCACGGGGAAAGGAGCTTTAACGGTTTCAACGCCCGATTCCAAACGGCGGCGTATTGTGATGGAACTTTCCGAAATGTTTTCGATTTCTTCGGCGTAGGTAACTTGCGGAATACCGAGTTTTTCGGCAGCCTGCGGTCCTACCTGTGCTGTGTCGCCGTCGATAGCCTGACGTCCGCAGAGCACCATATCGTAGTCGCCTACGTTTTTGATAGCCTGTGCAATGGCATAGCTTGTAGCAAGGGTATCCGAACCACCAAGTTTACGGTCGGTGAGCAGAATACCTTTGTCGGCACCGCGGTAAAGGCCTTCTTGAAGCACTTCGGCAGCCTTGGGCAAACCCATAGTGAGCACGGTAATCTGAGTTTCGGGATATTGGTCTTTGATTCTGAGAGCCTGCTCGAGGGCGTTCATGTCCTCGGGATTTATGATAGCGGGCAGGGCGGCGCGGTTCATAGTGCCGTCTTCCTTCATAGCGTCTTTGCCCACATTGTGCGTGTCGGGCACTTGCTTGGCAAGGACAATAATTTTAAATCCTTTCATTGTATTATGTTTTCGTAAAAATTAATTTGCCGCAATATTAATAAAAATCGTGGATTTAAAAAAATTTATTGTTTTTTTTAGAGTGCAGCAATTTCATCTGGTGTGAGACCAGTGATGTCGGCGATGATGTCGATAGAATAACCTTTGGTTTTCATTTTGCGTGCTGATTCAATAGCTTTGGCGCGTGCTCCTTCTGCACGACCTTCTGCACGACCTTCTGCACGACCTTCTTCTCGACCAATTTTGATTCCCTCTTTCAGCTTGTATTCCTGCTGACCCATAAAGGCGAGGTAGTTGTTGAAACTGTCGTCGTATTGTACTTGTTGCTCTGGCGAGAGGTTGGAGTATGAGGCTAT
>JAFPYT010000056.1 GCA_017394445.1 Bacteroidales bacterium
ATTTAAAAATTGAGCAAAATGAAGAAGATTAATGTAAAGAAGATTATGGCAACGGCCGTTATGCTCAGCGTTGCATTTGTAAATCCGACTAACACTTACAGCAATGTAAATGCCGACACACTTAAAGGTTACACCATCGACGGTGAAATTATGCCGGAAGTAGAAACGGTGGAAGAAGGCCTCGCAGTTGAGGATTGGATGATGGACGCTTACACTTACGATGAAACAGCGCTCCGCATCGAAAACTGGATGTTAGCAGCCGAAACAGTTGCAACAGAAGGCAATTTTGAACTTGAAGGTTGGATGTTAGAAACTGTTAACGAAGCCGAACCCGCTCTTGCAGTGGAAAATTGGATGGCTGAAACCTACGAGGCAAACGAAACTGCTCTCAACGTAGAAGATTGGATGTTTAAATCCAACGAAGTAACCGAAGAGCCGCTCGAATTAGAGGCTTGGATGTTTTAAACAACACAAAATCAGATGAAAAGTTTCCGACACAGGGTCGGAAGACATTCGGTTCCAAAGGGGAACCGAGTGGGACGAGAGGCGGGCAAAACCGCTTTTTTTGTGTCCATACTCAACCACAACAGCAAAAGGTTTATGCTCTATAAACCAATTATTTACCTATACAGAAATTTTTGAAAATATTACCGAGCACCTCGTCGGTGGTAATCTCGTCGCCGGTGATGTCGGCAAAGGCACGCAATGCGTCGCGAATATCTTGCGAAACAAATTCGCCCGAAAGTCCCGACATTAAGGCATTTTCGGCACGTTCGATAGCGGCAAGTGCTTCTGAAAATATTGTATAATGCCTTTCATTGGTCAAAATCACCTCGTCGTCGTTGAAATCTGCCACGCCAAGGTTTGAAATTTTAGTAAACAACTCATCGAGATTAGTCTTATGCTTGGCAGAGATTTTTACTACACCCACGCCATCGGGTAGAGATGTAACGTCGGCATCGGGATAAACATCTGATTTATTTACTACTGCAATAATTTTTCCGCTTGGGAAACCATCGGGGATAATGTCGGCAAACTGACGGTGGATATCATCGGCAGGATTAAGCACAATAAGCACAATCTCAGCCTTAGAGATAGCGGCTTTGGCACGGTCGATACCAAGTTTTTCGATAGTGTCGTTGGTTTGACGAATACCGGCAGTATCTATCAATCTGTATGTTACACCGTTTATATTCAAGTAATCCTCCAACACGTCGCGGGTAGTTCCGGGAATGTCAGAAACTATTGCACGCTCGTCGTTTAAAAGTGCATTCAAAAGGGTTGATTTTCCTGCGTTGGGTTCGCCACATATCGCCACGGGTATGCCGTTTTTGATAGCGTTGCCCAATTTAAACGAACCTACAAGACGGTTGAGATACGATTTTGTTTCGGTTAATATATCCTTTAACTGCGTACGGTCGGCAAACTCCACATCCTCTTCTGAGAAATCGAGTTCCAATTCCATAAGCGATGTAAACTTCAAAAGTAAATCGCGCAAACGTTTAATTTCCAAAGTAATACCGCCACGCATCTGATTTACTGCAATATCGTGCTCAGCCTTCGACTTAGCGGCAATCAAGTCGGCAACCGCCTCAGCCTGCGAAAGATCCATCTTGTGGTTTTGAAATGCACGGCGTGTAAACTCTCCGGGCTTGGCAAGTTCTGCACCGTTTTTTACGAGCAGACGTAGTATTTCGCTTTGGATATAAGTGCTTGCGTGACAAGATATTTCGGCAACATCTTCGCCAGTGTAGGAATGTGGCGCACGATACACCGAAACCACCACGCGGTCTACCTCGTTGCCATTATCGCCTATTATAAAGCCATTGTAGATACGGTTTGGCTCGGCATCCTCAATAGAAAACCCCTTGCGCAAGGGACGGAAAATTTTATCTAATATATATAAGGTGTCGTTTCCCGAAACCCTTAGCACTGCAATTGCGCCTCCGCGCCCGGTGCATATCGCTGATATGGTGGTATTAATCATAAAAATCAAAAATTATAGGCACAAATGTTTATTTGCCGATACTTTTGGCATAATCTGCCGCATTAGAAACAAATGATTCTAAATCAACATTATCGAAATAATCTCTCTGCCATTTGGTATAATCAAAACGTTCGCGGCGAACAGCAGAAATAAAATACTCTGCTTCGATAACACCTAATGTCTTCACAAGACAATTCATTCCTCGCGAAAGCAAATCAATAGTAGCGGGGGGTATTATGGTTTCATTATTCATTGTCGTTGGAGTTTAGAAGGTTAACAAAATCTAATGGGTTTATAAGTTTTACAGAAACACTTTTGTATTTCAACATTCGTTTGTCGGTGGTTAATAAATAATCACAATTCATCATTTCGGCACAAGCAATATGACACGAATCCTTCATTTTCACGCCTGTTGCCATTATTCGTTTAGCATTATTTAAAATTATTTCTGCGCAATCACTGCCAACATAATCTGACACATTATCTCTCAAAAACTCACTTACCGTAATTTTTCTATCGAAATAGGGATTACAGGAGTTTTCATAATCCAAGACAAATGACGAAGCAAGAACCAATCTTTTATGTTTTATAAGTGATTGTATATACAATTTAGCCTGAGTTTCCAACGAAACAGGCAAATTATCTTGGTCGTCATAAGGTCTGTTATAGCAACAATTGTCAAGATATATTTTCATACACAATTAATTAGTATTTGGCAAATGTAGCACTTTTTTTTATTTTATTCAAAAAACTTTTTTAAATAAAATCACCTACCTTTTTAATATCAAATAAATCGCTGGGCGTTTGTCGATGTCAATCTTGGTATTTTTCCACTGTTGTATAGTCTGTGTAAGTATATACTCGGTGGGCAATGTTATATCGCACGCAACGGTTAGCAACGTATTGGGCGATAATGTATTACAAAGTGTTTCGATAAAAGCGTTGTTGCGGTAGGGAGTTTCGATAAATATCTGCGTTTGGTTAAGCTGTGCCGAACGCTCCTCCAACTTTTTAATCATCTTGCCGCGCTCGGGATTTTTTACGGGCAAATAGCCGTTGAAAGCAAAACTCTGACCGTTTAACCCGCTCGCCATCAGCGAAAGAAGTATGCTCGATGGTCCTACCAACGGCACAACCTTTATACCGCATCGATGAGCGGCACGAGCCACATCTGCACCCGGGTCGGCAACTCCGGGACAACCCGCCTCGGATATTACGCCAAGATTGTTACCCTGATTTACCACATCAAAATATACCGAATAATCAAACCCTTTGTTGTGCTTATCCATCTCGTAGACAGTAATCTGCGGCAGAAGTTCTCTCATTCCCAAAGAAATGAAATAATGCCGCGCAGTTTTGGCGTTTTCGGCGATGAAATAACGCAGGCTGCGGATAGTTTCAAGCACAAAAGGAGGCAAGAAAACAGAGTTTTCCACATCGCCAAGGTTCATCGGAACCATATATATTATGCCCTTATTCTGTGCCATTGTCGGTGTTATCAGTGTTATCAGTGTTATTATCAGATGGTTTTGATTCTGTTTCGTCGGTTACAGGCTGCTCTTGCTCGTCAGAAACCGACTGCTCAGGCTCGTCTGCCACAGGCTGCTCTGATTTTGATTTTTTATCCTTTTTAACCTTCTCTTTTTTAGATTTTTTCGACGATTTGTCGGGTTTATCAACCGAAAGCGTATCAGAAGCGGCATTGAGCGAATCAGAAAGTACTTCAAGGTCAGAAACAATGGTATCTTTTGGCTGACGTTCTTGCTTATATTTTTCCTCGCCAAAGGGCACGTAATAATTCAAACCTATTCCAAAGGTCTTGGGGAGAGTATAATTAAACAGAGCAATACCATCAAAACGCAAAAGTTTCGACATACCGATATTAGCTCGGGCAGTAATTTGAAAAACGCCCATATTGGTGGCAATAGCAACGCCCGCCTCGCCCATGAGTCCGTAGGTAAAACGGTTAAAATCAGCGGTTACCATTTTAGAAAAACCGTTTTGCATAACAGTTTGCATATTGGTTTCGGGTTCGGGAGCAGAGAGGAGAATATTAAGATACGGACCCAATGCGCCAACAAAATGCACTGTATGTTTGCCAATATCCAACTGCATAAGCATCGGGATAGAAACATACGAAAGGTCCTGACGGTAATCGAGTTCCACAGGATTTTCGTGATTAGAGGTATCGTTGTGAAATCCAAAGCCGCTTTTTTCGTAATTGAGTTCAAACTGCAATCCAAGCGGACCAAGTTCAAAATGCTTAAACGACACTCCTCCGCCGTAGCCGCTCTCTAAAGTTTGCATACGGTTAAGTTTTGTGGTGTCGGTAGAGAGTTTTGCCTTGGTGTAATAACCCTGAAAACCCACAAGTGTTTGTGCGTCAACAGATATTGCAGCCAAAAATAGTATAATTAATATAAGTGTCTTATTCATACCAAATAAATTTTCGGCTGCAAAGATACTAAATAATTAAATCTTCCACGCCAATTTTGGGAACATAATGCACGCCGTTGTTGCGGTAATACTTATGGCTTTCGTCGGGTTTGATAGGCACAAGTTGAAACTTTTCGGCAGATTTGCCAATGGCAAGCACCGCCAAAGCACGGCTGGGCAGATTCAGTTCTTCGTGTATAACTTTCTCATTAAAAGCGAATATAATCAGTCCATTTAAACCAATTTCAACGGCTTTGAGCAGCATACTTTGCAACGAAATACCAAGGTCGGTATAAAGGCAAGGGTCGGGCTCTTTGTCGGCACAGACAATTATATAGGCAGGCGGCTCAGTACCTTCAAACGGCAAATGAAGTTCGGGCAAAGCACCGCCCATCTTGATGTTTTTCAGCACTTTTACAGTATCATCGCCAGTTACAATGCGAAAACGCAAAGCCTGTTGGTTTCGGGCAGATGGTATTTTTGTATTAACTGCCACAATACGGCGGAGAACCTCATCAGACACCATTACATCGCGGTTGTAGCCACGCACGCTTCGGTTTTTCTCCAAAAGTCGGTCGAGCGAAAAGGTGGATTTATGCGTTTTTTTGGCGTTACCAAAAACCTCTTCGTAACGTTTTTCTAAATAATTGTCCGCCATAGTGTTATAGTTGGTATGAAGGAGGAATTACTGGCTGAGCGTTGTTGGCTGATTCGTCGTTAAACTTGGTGTAAAGCAACGAAGTAAGCAGTATACCAAAGGGATAGCAAGGAATAATACCAACAATAGTGCTGCTAAGTACCGACTGAATGGCGTAGTTGATAACAAACAAAATCAAAATAGGTTTCCAATATTTCTTAACAAGACGCCAAGAGTGTTTAAAACAGTCGATTATGCCAAGTTCGGGATGGTCGATAATGGCGTAACTTACAAACGCAAAGAAAAACGCCAATATCATACCGGGTATCACACACAAAAGTATGGCAATGGATATAATTATACCTTCGAGAAACGATGCCACAATAATTCTCAAATAAGTTTTACCCGATAGAAAAAAATCTTTGGTTTCGGGATTTTGTCCACGGCAGATTTTCATACAGTAGTTTTCGGTGCCCACAGCAAACAAGAATAAAATAACACAAAAAATAGGACAGCCTATAAAGATAGGCATCAACGTCGACAACTCTGGCTGTTCTTGGTAGCGCATTACGCCAAAGAGGATGACAAAATACATAGTAAAAAAAGCCACAAAGGGAATAAAATATCCCAAGAGAGATGCCAAACAGAGGGGTTTCCAACGCTCTTTGAATTTGTTCCAAGCGTCGATTAGTAGGTCTTGAAAATCAATTTCTTGCATAATTATTATAGAGTTATTAAATTAGTAAATATGTTGCAAAGATAAAATTTTTAGTAATTATCACGCTCATTCAAAAAAAATATTTTAACTTTGTGGAAGTATTAACTTAAAAATATTCAAAGATGAAAAAAGTAATATTAATAGCTTCGGTAGTGATAGTATTGGCATTAACACTTTTTGTATATTTCAGATACTATTGGACATTTGCCGACGGCTACAAAGAAGGCCAGCTCAACAACATAATGTGCAAAGGCTACATATTCAAGACCTACGAGGGCAAACTGATACAGTCGGGCTACAAAGGCGGCGGATCGGGCGTACAGAGCAACGAGTTTGAATTTTCTGCCACCGAAGAAGTAGGCAAATTTCTTGAACAGTTGGAAGACGTAAGCAGCAAAAACATTAAACTGCACTACAAAGAATACAACAACTCGCTGCCTTGGCGTGGATTTAGCAACTTTGTGGTAGACAGCGTGATAATACTCAACACAACACCTGGCGGCGGCGCACAAAAAGCCGACAAAACAGAAGTGCCTCCCGTACTCTAAAACATTATGAGCAGCAGCAAAAACAAGGAGTTGCAAAAACTCCGCGAAAAGGTTAAGCACGGCGGCGGAGAACAAGCCCTTGAAAAACAGATGGCGCTCGGCAAACTGTCGGCACGTGAGCGCATTATCGACCTTTTGGACAATGATTCGTTTCAAGAGTACGATATGTTTGTGCAAAACTCCACAGCCGTGTTTGAGGACGACCGCAAAGAGATTCTCGGCGACGGCGTTATCACAGGCACTGGCACTATCAACGGTATGCCCGTATGCATTTACGCTCAGGACTTTACCGTGGCAGGTGGTTCGCTCGGAATGATGCACGCCAAAAAGATTATCAAAATTATGGACCGCGCACTAAAAATGCGTGTGCCATTAATCGGTATCAACGACAGCGGTGGCGCACGTATCCAAGAGGGTATCAACTCGTTGGCAGGTTACGGCGAAATTTTTTACCGCAACACTATGGCGTCGGGTATAATTCCGCAAATATCTGTGGTGCTTGGACCTTGCGCAGGCGGAGCGGTCTACTCCCCTGCCCTAACGGATTTTGTGTTTGTGGTAGACAAGATTTCAAAAATGTTTATCACCGGTCCGGAGGTAATACGCACTGTATTAGGCGAAAAAATCTCTGCCGAAGACCTCGGTGGCGCAAAGGTGCAAAGCCAGATTTCGGGTAACGCGCATTTTTTTGCTCAATCTGAGTTGGAGTGTTTCGACCAAATAAAACGTCTGCTGCAATATATTCCTCAAAACAACAGAGTTAAGGCATTCACAGCCGACCCTCTCCCACCCCGCCGCAACGACATCGAAAACATTATTCCACAAGACCCTCGCGAGGCTTACGACGTAAGAAACATCATAGAATGTATCACCGACAATAGCGAATTTATGGAAATCCGTTCGGGTTTTGCGCCTAACGCTGTGGTGGGTTTCGGACGTATCAATGGCGAAAGCACGGCTTTTGTGGCAAACCAACCTGCCGTAATGGCTGGCGTTTTAGACGTTGACAGCAGCGACAAAATTTCGGCATTCGTGCGTTTTTGCGATGCGTTTAATATTCCCATTGTTACGCTTGTAGACCTTCCGGGATACCTTCCGGGCGTAGACCAAGAGCACGCCGGCATTATCCGCCACGGTGCAAAAATTCTCTACGCATATTCGGAGGCTACTGTGCCAACGGTTACAGTAATATTGCGCAAGGCATACGGCGGAGGCTATATTGCAATGAACAGCATCCACCTTGGAGCCGACTCGGTATTTGCTTGGCCTGATGCCGAAATATCAGTAATGGGTCCCGAAAGCGCAGTTAACGTAATTTTCCGCAAAGAACTAATGGCTGCCGAAAACCCCGAAGATGTACGCCAACACAAGATTCAAGAATACAAAAAGAAGTTTGCAAGTCCCTACGTGGCAGCAGGAATGGGTTACATTGATGCAGTGATAGAACCCTCCGAAACCCGCACAATGATAGCCCACGCCCTCAAAGTGTCGCAAGGCAAAATCAAATCCGCCCCAGACAAAAAACACGGACTAATACCGATGTAATTGACAATTATGAATTATGAATTATGAATTACTAAATATTAGCGGCACAGACTACAAGACCACGCTGACGGAGAAGTTTAAAAACCGTCGGCCGTGGCAAAAGCCTGTCTACAACCGTGTTGTATTGCAGATGCCGGGCAAAATCACCAAGATATTCATCACCCCCGGACAGCAGATAAAGCCGGGCGACCGTCTGTTTGTATACGAAGCAATGAAAATGCGCAACGTTATCTACGCCCAAACCTCCGGCACTATCAAAACCATCAACGTATCCGAAGGCGAAGATGTAGGCAAAAACTTTGTGCTGGCTGAGATGGAATAAACCCTACCTCACCCCTATATACTTATGCATCTGTGCGCTAACCTTCCACACAGGATGTTTGAGCACATAATCGAATATCAATTGTGTAGATTGCTGACGGCTGTCCCATTCGGGTTGAAGCACAAGCACACATTCGGCGGCGGCTTTGGCGGCGCACTGTTCGGCAAAAGCAAAATCGTCGGCAGAGGAGATTACCACTTTAAGTTCGTTTGCCTGCTCCAAAACCTCGTCTAATGGAGGATGATGTTTTTTTGGCGAAAGACAAATCCAATCAAAACTACCAGTAATATGGTGAGTGCCTGATGTTTCGAGCCATACCGATAGGCATTTTTGTTCTAAACGTTCGCACAAAGGGGCAAGATTGTGCATAAGTGGTTCTCCGCCTGTGATAACCACATTTGGCGACGGATTAGCGGCGGCACGTGCTGCAATATCGTCCACGGAACAGAGTTTAGCATTATTCTCATTCCACGACTGCTTGGTATCGCACCACGGACATTTTACATCGCATCCCGCAAGCCGTACAAAATACGCCGCGCTTCCGGAATTAATGCCTTCACCTTGAATGGAGTAAAATTCTTCGATAATGGGGAGGAGAATTTGATTGTCTGTTGCCATAATTAATTGTTGCTTTGAAGGATATTCAAAAATTGTTTTAATTTTATAACAAATAACATAGGGAAATCGATAGTATTCAATATTTCGTAATGAGTGTCATCTGAAACAATATATGTAGCATTGGCTGCAAATGCACAATCTACAAATTTATTATCATCGGGGTCGGCAGTTATAATACCCAACCTAAAATGAGGATGAATTAGCTCCACATTTTCACTTTTCAGAAGCAAATCGGCTACATTTTCGGCAATAGAAGGAGTCATTAACCGCCCAATGATTTCAATATACTCATCTAATATCTCATTAGATATACAAAGAGTGTATTTACCCTCTTGCAATCCATTCCAAACTGCATAATATTGACCTCTACGCGACAAAGAAGCCACCAAAGCATTAGTATCAAGAACTATTCTTTTATTCCGCATATTTATATGGTGTGCGTAAATGCTCTTTTAGGATAGCCTCGTTTTTTTGATTATCCCATTTACCTTCGTCCCATAATTGGTCAATTGCGTCATCTATTTTGCGGGCGTAGTAGTCGCAGACCACTTTGCGTAACTCTGCTACTTGATCCTCGGTTTTAAAATGACCCAAAAGACGCAAAAAATCCATCTGCGCTGCGTTAAGACCTACTGATACTTCCATAAAATCAAATTAAACTTTTTGCAAAAATAACGAATTGTAATAAAAAAACAAAACTAATATATTATTAAAGGTTATTATCTTTAATCAGTTTTTGGATTTCTTTGTTGAATCAAGCGTTTTCTGTTTTTGTTTGGCTTGTGCATTCTGACGTTTTTTTTCTACAAAACCATTAACAAAGTCAAGCACTTGTTTAACAATATCTTTATCATCTGCAATCTCGCCCAATGCGCGGAGTAATTGTGCGTTTAGTTGTAATGTTGTCATAACAGAATCATTTTAATCGTTTTGGCAAAGGTATAAAAGAATTGGGATTTTTTAAAACATTTTAGTTCAAATTATTGGTTGTATAAGTAATTATTATTATCTTTGTATAATAAAAAGCATTTCATTATGACAGCGACAGCATTAAGAATAAAGTCCACGCCAATGGCTCCGTACATCAACCTAATGCAGGGAATGACTCGCGAGCAAAAGATGATTGTGGTAATGTATCTTACCGAATCTATGAACGAAAACGAGCCGTTAAAACAAAATAACGGGTCAAGCATTTCACCATCAACAAAATGGAACAATATGACACTGTCAGACTCTCATAAATGGAACCGTCAAGAGGCGTGGAATCAACTCACCGACAAGCAGCGCGAAGAAGCACATCAACTGAATCTTACTCCCGAAGATATAGATGAAAAATCTTTTGCAATTATTCAAAAAAAAGACTTTGAACCCATATCCGCACTTCCTCTAATGACCTCACAAGAATTCATATCTTCAATTAATAAGGTAGTATAACAAAAAAATCCCCTTTTTTAGGTATTGACTTACGCTCAATTATCGCTATTTTTGCACCTTGAAAATAATGCTGTAAAAATGAACCTAAGCGAAGTAGAAATCGACCAAAAGGCCGTAATAACCAAAATCAAAGGACGCGGAACATTCCGCAAAAGAGTAATGGAAATGGGTTTTGTTAAGGGCAAAACCGTCCACGTTATCAAACAGGCTCCCCTCAACGACCCCATAGAATACGAAATTATGGGATACCACCTTTCGCTCCGCCGTCGCGAGGCTGAAATGATTGAGGTTGTATCGATGGAACACATTGTGGAGGCTGCCGCCAACCAAACCGAAAACCTTACTATCGAGGAGGTTATCAAAAACGAGGTGGAAGACCACGGACGCATTGTCAATGTGGCTCTTGTGGGAAATCCCAACTGCGGCAAAACCACTTTCTACAACTACGCTTCGGGCAGCAAAGAACGCGTGGGCAACTACTCTGGCGTTACCGTGGATGCCAAAACAGCCAAATTTGAATACGAGGGTTACACCATCAACATCACCGACTTGCCCGGAACATACTCGCTTACAGCATATTCTGCCGAAGAAATCTACGTGCGCAAATTTATCACCGAGCAAAATCCCGATGTGATTATAAATATGGTAGATGCGTCGAACATAGAACGTAACCTCTACCTCACCACGCAACTTATCGACCTTGACGTAAAGGTGGTTGTGGCGCTCAATATGTACGACGAAGTGGAGACCCGCGGCGACAAACTCGACTACATCTCGCTCGGGCGTATGCTCGGCATTCCATTTGTGCCAGTGGTAAGCAACAAGGGGCGCGGTTTTGGCGTGCTGTTCGACACCGTGATACGCGCTTTTGAAGATAAGTCGCCCACAATCCGCCACATACACATCAACTACGGTCACGACATCGAAAACTCCATCAAAGAGATTCAAGAAAAGATATTTCTCCACAACGACAACGCCATTCTCTCGCGTATTCCGTCGCGCTTTATGGCTCTGAAACTCTTGGAGAAGGATGCCGACATCAAAAAAATAGTGCTTACCAACACCATCGAGGGCGAGCACAGCCACAATACCTACAAAGGGGGATTTGAAACCAACGAGCACCGCACCACCCACACCGATGCGCCAAGTTGCATTATCGAAGAAACCGACCGTCAGATTGCATCGCTCGAAGATGCTTACAAAAACGACACCGAAAGCCTCATCACCGACACCCGTTACGGTTTTATAGCCGGCGCGCTCAAAGAGACTTACACCGTGGGGCACACCGACACCCGCAAGTTTACCGACCGTATCGACCGTGTGCTTACCCACCGCATCTGGGGAATGCCTGTTTTCTTATTAATCATTTTCTTAATGTTTGAGGTAACGTTTATCCTCGGCGACTACCCTATGCAATGGATCGAATCGGGCGTGGAATTTCTCGGCGACCTTATGCGCGGTGTTCTGCCCGACGGTGCGCTCAAAGACCTCATCTGCGACGGCATAATCGGCGGCGTGGGCGGCGTAATTGTCTTTTTGCCAAACATTGTGCTCTTGTTTATGTTTATCTCAATAATGGAAGACAGCGGATATATGGCTCGTGTGGCATTCCTCACCGACCGTATAATGCACAACATTGGTCTGCACGGCAAATCGTTTATCCCCTTGATAATGGGCTTTGGCTGCAACGTACCCGCAGTAATGGCAACCCGCACGCTCGAAAACCGTTCAGACCGGCTTCTCACCACGCTTATAAATCCTTATATGAGCTGCTCGGCGCGTCTGCCTTTGTATGCAGTAATGGCAGGAGCGTTTTTTGCCAACCATCAGGGCTTGGTAACGTTCAGCGTATATGGCGTGGGTGTGCTTATAGCCGGACTAACAGCCATACTTTTGCGCAAAACCGCATTCAAAAGTCAGGACGCACCTTTTGTAATGGAACTCCCCCCCTACCGCTTTCCAACCGTCCGCAGCGTATTAAAACACATGTGGGAAAAGGCTCAGCAGTATCTTAAAAAAATGGGCGGCGTAATATTGATAGCATCTATAATAATTTGGGTGCTTGGATATTTTCCGCAGCACACCGAAGAAACCGACCGCATAGAGGCTCAGATAGCACAGGCACAGGGCAACGATTCGCTTGTGGCTGAACTCGAAATAGAACTTGCCTACGCACATCAAGAAGGCAGCATAATAGGTCGCCTCGGCAAATTTATCGAACCTGTAATCGCTCCCCTCGGCTTCAATTGGAAAATGGGCGTAAGCATCATCACCGGCGTAGCCGCCAAAGAGATAGTGGTGTCTACAATGGGCGTGCTCTACCACGGCGACGGCGAAGACACCGCCTCGCTATCCGAAAAACTTGTGAGCGACACCTCCACCGACCCTCTCACCCCTGCGCAAGCCTACGGCTTTATGCTCTTTGTGCTCATCTATATGCCCTGCATAGCCACCGCCGTCGCCATCCGCAAAGAAACCGGCTCTCGCAAATGGATGTGGCTCTCAATAGGTTACAGCGTAGCATTAGCGTGGATTGTGGCTTGGGTGGTGAATATGATATTTGGGTAATGGAGTGCAGACGGCTCGTCCGCCTACCCTATTCCACCAACACCTTAAATCCACTTTTTTCACCATTACAAATCAATGCGCCAATGTAATGCCCTAAGGGTAGCTCAATTGTATTGGTTTGCTTGGCGTTGGTTATTGACTTAACAATATTGCCGGTGCTGTTGGTAATATAGATTTCGTATTTATTGTCGGGATTGTAATTTATGATTTGTAAAGTAAATCTTTGATTTGCCACCACAGGATTGGGATATACAACCACATCGGCTTTGAGAGCTTTGGCTGAAACATTCTGTTCAAACGGACATGCTAAAACGTCGATACCAACGCGTGTTTTCATTTTGCATTTATAACTACCAGCAAACTCCGGCTCGGTGTAATATTGTTTGCGGGCATTGGGTATGTCAATATCGTTTTTAACCCACTGATATTCCGAAAACAATGTATCGTGATTGTCTACAAACATAACATTGCGATACAATAGTTTTATTACACCTTTTACCATATTGATTTTTAAAGTAAAATTATATTGCTCTGATTCCTCATTACCATCAGTAAAAACTATTTGACCTTGATAATAATTTGGTTTTAAATTAGATGGTATTCTTACATTGATACGCGAATCACCGGCATCTATTGTACCGCTTTGTGGTTCTACAACGTTGTTTTCTACTGTTAGACGGTATCCTGTAATATTTCCCGATATGGTTTTAAATTTGAGCTTTACTGTGCCATCGCCATCAACACAAAATAATTCAGGGTCGATGTCTTCTTGAACAACGCTTCCTTTTTCGATTTCTATTTCAAACTCTGATTTAACAGTTAAAACGCCTTTTACAAATGTAATATCATAATTATTAGATGAAAGCCCTCTGGGGATAATATCATACTTACCCGCACCGGCAGATGGATTGTATTCGCAATCGAATAAAAGTGTGCCGGATAAAACACTTTCGTTTTCGTCACCTACAAAGCCGGAGTATGTAGCGGTAAAATCAGGTATAGAAGCGGCATAGTCGATGGTTTGGCTGTTGGCAGTAATGGTAAGAGGTTTAGGAGAAATTGTTACCGAAAGAGAGGTTTCTGTTACAGCTGCATATTTTTCGGTTTCGTCAACTTTGTACCAAACTACATAATCTTTGGCATCGGTGGCAATAGGCAACGTGGTAGCATATGCACCGTCATCAACTTTATACTGAATAGTAATATCTGATGGCACAGTACTTTCTAAGGTAATAAGGTTTTGCTTAGTACCATTATAAACTAAATCTTCTGCCGGATGTATTACAGAAATAGGTGCTTTAAGTTTCCAATATGCTTTGTAGATACGGTTGCCAACATCTCCGGCGGCAATGGTAACAGACGAAGATGACGCACCGATAACATCTCCTTTCGGCGATACACGTTCCCAATATTGCAACTCATAACCTTCTCTCTCGGGTTTATCTAAGGTAACAGCCGAATTACCATCAAATGATGAAGGGGTATGAGTATGATAAGTAGGAGTTTCATCATCAGCCCATTGATAGAATATTTTGTAGTTGTCGGTGGTGAGTAAGCCGCCTTTGTTAGCGTGGGCGTAGGCTTTGTCGCATGGCGCATTTGTCCACTCCAATGTACCGTCGTTACCGATAAGTTGATTACAACGATAAAACATTTGATCACTCTCTGTAACATTATCGGGCTTCCAATTATTATTTACAAATATTGTTGTAAGATTTTCGCAATCAGCGAACATTCCATTCATATTAGTAACTTTGTTGATATCGAATCCTGTTAAATCAAGGGTTGTAAGATTATTGCACATTAAGAACATTTCCTTCATATTCGTAACCTCAGAGGTATTGAGATTTTCTTTTATGCCGATAATTTCGGATAAGTTTTTCATACCCGAAAACCAACTATAACACGTTGTCGGGCGGGCATCTTGGAATGATTTATCAAATTTCACTGTAGTAAAATCCATACTATATGGTATCCATTCGGGGGCATCGTCGTTCTTATTTAAATAAAATGCATCAGTGGATTTTTTATCATCACATTTAAATGTAAGCGTTTTGCCATCATCGGACATTTCGGCGTATGGACCTTTGTATGTAAAGTAGCCGGGTGCAGACGTGCCACCATCGATGCGAGCATAAGTTATGTCGATATTGCTTTCATCATATCCTAAACCTGCGCCACCGACAAGAGAATTGCAACCATAAAACATATTGTCACCATTTGTACCTTCTCTAATATTCCATTTATCTCTTACATATATGGAGGTAAGACTGATGCAACCAGAGAACATGCTCGTCATATCCGTAACTTTTTCCGTATTAAAATTGCTTAGGTCAAGACTTGAAACGTTGATACTGCTGAACATACCATTCATATTAGTAACATTTTCAGTATTAAAACCGCTTACATCAAGTTCGGTAATATAAAGCACATGGAACATAAAACCCATATCAGTAACTTTATCAGTTTTAAAACCGCTTACATCAAGTTTTTCAATAGTCAAACATTCGTAGAACATACCACGCATATCCGTAACATTTTCTGTATTAAAACCGCTCACATCAATACTTTCAAGATCATTACATTCATCGAACATAAAACTCATATTCGTAACCTCCGAAGTATTGAGATATTCTTTCATTCCCGTAATAGTGACCAGAGATCTCATTCCACTAAACCAATAATAACACGAGGTCGGTCTGCACTCTGCAAACGACGGCTCAAAAACAACGGCTGTAATAACATTTGAAGAATACCAACCGGGGTAATTATAACCCTCGTTCATTAAAAACACATTATCCCCATCTGGTTTTGTGCCATACTTAAATGTGAGGAGTTGTCCGTAACCATCAGGATTATCGGTAAGTACCGCATAGCCTACCTTCTGCGCCTTTGCCATTGATGCAAATGCAATCATCATTATAAAAAAGATAACAATGGATTTGGCGACATTGCCACCAATAAAGAATTCTGTAAATTTATAGGTTCGCATAGTAATTTGATTTTAGTAACACCTTGCAAAGTTATCAAAAAAATCTTACATTTGCAAAAAACTAAAAGGCAAATTATGCCACCCATCAAAATTATACCATCCGCATTTGAAAAGTCTCTCGCACTGGAGTTGTGGGCAAGCCTGTGGTGGTGCTATCTAACAACGACGGCTGTGTGGTGGCTCGCAGCAACGATGTTCATAGTTATTACACCGCCCCACCTCCTCCACCGCACCGTCATCAACTCCATCTCTATTTTTTATCGCTTTTGCGGCGGGGTGATATACAATTGGTAGATGGAATATACGTCATTATAACGATGTGATAAACAATTGCTATAAATTTATGCCAGCATTGCCACAACGAGGTCAACAATTGGTAGTTTGTTATTACAACATCGCTGCAATGTGGTATATTACGTATTGAGGATAATGGCATTGTGGCTGCAATGTGGTTAATAATCAGTAATCAGAGTTAACGCCATTGCTGCAAGGGTGCATAAAATGTTGACACATTGTTAACCTCATCGCTACAACAATATATAAAAAAAAAGCAATTGACAACCACGTTGCTACAAAGGCGTTATAAAATGATAACCGATATTATATCCATTTGTACAATTACGGCATCAAACACGAGCAATTATTATATCAAATGCTACAAGGGTAAACATAGAGGAGAACGATCGTTGGCACTGTTTCAATAATGGCATAAAAAAAGTAAAGTATTTATTAATATCTTTTCAGAAAATAATTGTTTGTAGAAAAAAGAGTATTATAATTGTCGCGGAAAAAACAAAAGATTAATAATATAATAAACATAGTTTTTTATTCAAAAACGAACGCACCATGGCAAAAGAAATGCTTTCACAAAGCAAGATATCGCTTCATAGCCTTAGAAATGATATGCTTAGCGTGTTGGTGAGCAAGTTGGAAGGCTCGTCGAAACTTGGACCATTTTTTGTTAACATGATTTTTGAGTAAGGGCGGGTTGCAAAATCCGCCTTTTATGTCCGGGGTTTTTGTGTGGCAACGATGTCCGCGTTTTAAAAAAATATTTTTTTGGGTAAAGGCAGTAATATTATTTTTATTATTACATTTGCAATGTAAAACAATTAAACCAATTTAAAACCAAAACATTATGCAAAAGCTAAAACAAATTATCATTAAACGTTGGGTAAAAATCCTTTCGGTATTGCTGGGTATTATGGGAATTGCTGCCTGCTCATCAGAAATGCTTTACGGCTGTCCTAATGCCGACTACAAGTTTAACGGCAATGTTAAAAACCAAGACGGTGAGAACCTCGAAAAAATGAATATTTCGGTTAAATACTACTACCAAACAACCCAAACCGACGCTGAGGGCAACTACAATATGGAGTTTAACCACCTTTTGAACAACCCCATTACCATATATTGCTCCGACCCCAACGAAGAATACAAGCCAGACTCATTGGTATTTTATGTGGAATACAAAGGCGGCGACGGCGACTGGTATCAGGGCAAGGCCGAAAAAACCGTCAACTTTGTACTCAAAAAGAAAGAGTAATGGCATAACGTTAAAGCATAATCATTAAAATCAAACACATTATAAAGATATGAAAAAACACTTTTTATTAATAGCGCTTGCTGCTGCTATTGCTGCCTCATCGTGCAGCAAAGAAAAAAACGACGACCCAACTCCCGAACCCACCATCGACCCGACACCTACCGGCGAGTTTACCCAAAAACTCAACTACACCGACGCCAACCAAATTATCTACAATCCCGATATGGGATTCTTCTCGTCGAAACTCGTTACCGTTACCCCCGACGGAGTTACCAACAAGGAATCGGTGATTAAAAAGATTACCAAACCGGCAGGACGTTTCAGCGGCACTTACAACAAAGACGACAATTTTGACATTCTGCTGCTCAAAATCGACATCAGTGCGTTTTCGTCGCGCAACGGCGGCAAGGAAGAAAAACTCACCGACAAGGCTTTGAGCGACATTGCCGAAATACTCGCTTCGTTTAAAGGCACTGGCAAAACGGCTTTTGTGCAATTTGCCTACGACCCCGACTACGACGGCAAAAAGACCACCAACAGCAAGGGCGAGGAGGTTTATGCCGATGTAGAGCCCAAAGATTTCAACCTTTTGTTAGACCACGTTTCGCAAATAGTAAGCGTTGTAAAGCCTTACCAACAATACATCACCGCCATAAGATGCGGAATGGTAGGTCCTTACGGCGAAATGCATTCCACCATATTTGCAGGCGACAAAGACGGCCGCGAGTGCGGATACATTGCCGAAATAATAGAACGCTTTGCCGACGCTATGCAGCAAGAAGGCGTTGACCTTCCGCTACTTGTACGTCAGCCGAGGTTTATGTACTCTTACCTTAATCTCACAGGAAAAACCGACTACAAAACCGCCACGCCCGACCTCACAGGCAAAAACCACATCTTTGGATTTTTTAACGACGGCTATCTCGGTTCGGATAGCGACCTTGGCACATTCCGCAAAAAAGACCGCGAAGGCGAAATCCGTTTTATGTCGTACTTTACAGCAAACACACCATACGGCGGCGAAATAACCCGAAGCAGCGACAAAAGCGAAATTCCGCTGTGGCTATCCGACCTTGAAGGTTCTGTTAAAGAAATGTTCACAATTCACCTATCGTTCTTAAACATAGGCTATAAGGCAGAGGTATTTGAAGCATTAAGCGAAACCGGTTTCAAAGACGAAACTGCATTTCTCTATCTTTTTAAACATTTGGGTTATCGCTACGTGCTCACCAATTCGGAGATAGAGCCCAAGGGTAACACTGCCGAAATACGCCTGCAATACCGCAACGACGGATTTGCCAATATGCCATTCCACCGCAAGAAAGTTTTGTCGGTAATAGTCCAAACCGAAAGCGGCGATGCAATTGAGATACCTACCAAACAAGCATTTACCAATGCACCCAGCGGCACAAGCGACCCCACCTCAATAGCATTAACGGTATCTACCGAAAACCTCGCCGCAGGCAGATACACTATATATTTAAAAGTGTCGGACACCGACGGCTCTTACCCCGTACAATTTGCCAACGACCTTTGGAACAACGGATTGAAAGCAAACAAAATTGGAGAAATTGAGTTATAGAGTTTGCAGTTGGAATTATTTTTGTGTAAAAAAAACATACGGCAATAAAAAATTTTCCGTAACTTTACGCAAAACATTTTAAAACCTTTATACATGGATACAACCGTACTAAAATGTCCAACCTGCGGATCCAACCTGCAATTTACGGCAGAGACACAAAACTTTAAATGCGAGTTTTGCGGGTCGGCATTTACCCAAGAAGAAATTTTTAAAATAACGCAAGATTCAGCCGAGGATACCAAAACCCAAGGTCAGGACATCGAACAGCAGCCCGAGCTCAACCTCTTCCACTGCCAAAACTGCGGTGCGGAGATGGTTACCGACGAAAACACAGCAGCCACTTTCTGCGTATACTGCGGCAGCGCGGGCATAATGAAGAGCCGTTTGGAAGGCAAGTTCCGTCCCGAGCTCATAATCCCATTCAAAACCACCAAGCAAGACGCCATCAACGCCTACAACAACTACCGCAAAGGCAAGCACCTTGCTCCCGACGAGTTTGGCAAAAAAGAGAATATCGACAAAATCACAGGCGTTTACATTCCGTTTTGGCTTTACGACGGCAATTCAAGAGGAATGCTTTCGGGCGAACGTCACGATATAACCACTTGGCGCAGCGGCGACTACCGTTACACCAAAACCGACATCTACCACGTGGAACGCGCCGGCGACATCAGTTTTGAAAAAGTGCCCGCCGACGGCAGCAAAAAGTTCGACGACGACACGATGGATTCTATCGAACCATTTGATTTTAATGAGTTTCAGCCGTTTAACTACTCGTTTCTATCAGGCTTTTTGGCAGAAAAATACGACGTTGGTCCTGAGGAAGACAAGGAACGCGCACAGCTACGTATGGGCAACTCGCTGATTTCGAGCTTTTATTCCACCATCAACGGCACGCTCATCGGCGCACAAGAAAACAAGCAGACCGTGTTTACATCAATCCGCTACGCAATGCTGCCCGTGTGGATGCTCAACACCCGCATCAAAGACAAGATGTACACATTTGCTATGAACGGTCAAACCGGCAAAATCGTGGGCGACATACCTATCGACAAGGGCAAGGCGTGGAGATTTTTCTTTGTAAGAACGTTAATTGCAATGGCAATCCTCTGCGGACTGTCGTGGTTATTATTTATGTAAAACCTATAAACCAATAGAATAATGAAAAAACTTAGCATATTAATAACGGCGTTGCTGATAACCATCGCGGCAAGTGCGCAGATAACCGACAAGACGCAACTGCCCACCGTTACCAAAGATCAACGATGCATAATGATAGACTCAGATGGTAAATTTGATGTATACGAAAAAATCAACAACGAATTGGCAACAGCATCGGAAGCCATTCAAGGCGATGTACTAATAATTACCACACAATGTGAGGTTTACAACAAGTTTTTGGCAGACTTTTACAGCCAAAGTCCATATAGCGACAACTGCGTAATACTCTTTCTGGATTATGTAAAAAACACATACCTCATCACCACTGCCGGCTACCTCAAAGATTACGAAGAATACATCAACTCAAGTTTTGAAGCCGCATTAGAAACTCTCACAGATGATAGCACCGACGATGAGTTTTTTGAGGCGTACATAGAATCGGTAGTAGAGAATTGTGCATTAGGAGGAGCCACATCCACTTCAGATAATCACAAATCGGCAGCCGTTGACCTTCCCGACGACAACTGGGCTAAATACCAGATAGCACAGCGCACCGAGCAGAATCCTTACGTGTTTAAATCCTTCCTTCAAGGCAAACTTACTCAGACACAGCTGCAGCTGGCGCTCGAGACTCCCTACGTAGACACCGCCGTAAAGGTATACGACGCGGCAGGTCTTCTCGCCGAAAACGAAATTGCCAAGCTACAAAAAAGCATCCACGGGTTTATCAACCGAAACAATATCGACATGGTGGTAGTTACCATCAACCACAACAACAAAACAGATATGAACGGCGAGCTGCCTTCCGACAATTTCGCTATGGACTTTTACGAGTATAACGATTTTGGCAAAGGCGAGCACTCTATTAACGGCTACGATGGCGTTATCTTGCTTATAGATATGCAGTACCGCAAATTCAGAATCTTAGACCGTGGCGTTCCTAACGAAAAATGGGGTGTTGCAAGAAGTAATGTGGATAAATATGTACAGAATATGGCGTCAGACCTCACAGCCAAAAACTATTACGCCGCTATCAACTACTTTATCTATGAGTACGAATCAGACTATCAATACGAAATATCTTTTCCGTGGATAAAATGCTCGATATTTGCGCTCATACTTGGTTTTATACTCTTGATGATAGAAAAGGGCAAATACAAGAATATCCGCAAGGCTACATCAGCAGCCAACTATGTTAAAGAAGGTTCGTTCCGCCTGACAGTAAAGCGCGACACCTTTGTAAGCACCCACACCACCAAAACCTACGACCCGCCACAGAAATCATCTTCGGGCGGCGGCAGCCACAGCAGTTCGAGCGGTGGATCGTTCGGCGGCGGCGGCGGCAGTTTCTAAGCATATCCGCACAACGGCATAACAAAACAAAGCCCGGTGTCAACGACATCGGGCTTTTTAATTTAAATGAAAAAAATACTTTTTTATTCTGGTTTGATAGCACCGCAGGGGCAAACATCTGCACAAGCGCCACATTCAACACATTTTTCGGGGTCGATAGAGTAAACATCGCCTTCCATGATAGCCTCTTGAGGGCACTCGTCCTTGCAAGTACCGCAAGCTTGACATTCGTCTTTTACAATAATATAAGCCATAATTGTATAAATTTGATTGTTTGTTTTGTTTGTTTTATCAGTGCAAATATACGGATAAAAATGAAAAACGGATGAAAAAAAAGGATTTTTTTTTTTGAGGAAATGTAGAATCAGTTTGGTTGGGCTTCGTTAACAAGCCAAGAGATGTATTCGTCGCTCACGTTACTTATTTCGCTTTTGTCGTAGATTGTCAGGAGTGTAACTTCGGCATCGTCGGATACATGTACGGCAAGAGTCAGCACTCGTGCGCCACCGCTTTTCCCCCCGCCTTTGGAACTAATGGCAAGACGTATCTTACGGACGCCCTTGCCTAACTCCGTGCCTTGAAAGGGATTGTCTCTTAAACTATCACAGAGTTCAAGATAATCGTAAGGTAATGATTTGTATTTTTTTGCTAAGCGTTTGAATATACGTTTAAACTCTTTGCCGAGAATAAGTTTTACCGTCATAACAAACCCTCCGATTTGAGTTCTTCTAAGAATTCTTCTGCGGTAGTCAATTTCACCTCACCGCGTTTGGCGCGTTCCACTTCGTCGAGCGCACTAAGAAGAGTCTCCTTAACGTACTTCTTTTGTTTAGCGGTTTTTGGATCATCGGCGGCAGGCTCTATAAGCTTGTCAGCAAGCCAGCGGCGGTCTTTCATCGGTAACGACAGACCCTGAATATATGTCCAAAGATTGTTGAGTGCAAATGTTGTCATAATGCTATTGTTTTTTGGGTTTATGATGCAAAGATACACATTATTTGTTATTTCGCCAACTTTATTCCACCTTCTTCAATAACAATAAGATGCTGCTTATACAATCCCCCGATTGCCTTTTTAAACACCTTTTTGCTAATGCCGAACACACGCTGAATGTCGTCGGGTGAGGATTTGTCGGAATATGGCAGGTAGCCGCGGTTGTCTTGGAGCTTCTTATAAATAATCTCTTCGGTAGAATCCACAAGTTTTGCACTTGATTTTTCGAGCATTACGTCGATACGCATATCATCCTCGCGGATTTTGTTGACATAGCCGTAGGTGTATTCGCCCGAATGTACGGGGCGGAACATCTCCGAATTGTAAATCATTCCCCAGTGGGCATTATCTACAATAACTTTAAAGCCAAGTTCAGTGCGCTGATGGATAAAGATTTCGACCTTTTCACCATGGTAGTATTCGGGGTCGCGGGGAGAGAGAAACTTATTGAGTTTCTGCGAACATACAATACGGTTGGTATTTTGGTCTAAGTAAATATAAACAAAGTATCTACGACCAACGCTCGGCTTATCTTTCTGCTCGCTAAACGGCAAGAGAAGGTCTTTTTCTAAACCCCAGTCGAGAAATGCGCCCACCTTCGAAGTCTGCACACATTCGAGCCAAGCGAACTGCCCCACATGAGCCACCGGCACATCGGTAATAGCCACAAGGCGGTCTTCTGAGTCGGTGTAGACAAAAGCGTCCACCTCGCTGCCCACCTTCATATCTGGTGTAACGTAGCGTTTGGGCATAAGTATTTCGCCGAGGTCTTCGCCGTTGAGATAGATGCCATTGTCGCTCTGACGCAAAACCTGCATCTTGTTGGTATATCCTATTTCAATCATATTTATCTATTGTTTTTAGTGTCGTTGGGGTAATCCATGTATTGATATGTGCTCTCGTCCACATTTTTCTTAAAATCGAGATACGGGAAAATAGAAGTGATAAGCCATATACTTGCTGCCGAAAAACGACTTTTTTTAGCATTGTCGGGAAGGAAAGGAGAATGTTCTTCGATGGTAAACAAAGTTACCAAATAAACTGCGGTGATAAAGAAATATTTCATTCCGCCAAAAATAGCACCTAACACACGGTTGGTTAATCCTTTCGACAATTCCATAATATGCCTATAAACTATAGCACTGATTTTCATTGTAAGATAGATAGCACCCACAAACAATACCGCCACTATCATCATTGCCACCAAATCGTGCGAAGGTTTGTTGGCATCAAGAGCATTGTGTATAAATTTGGCAATGTTGACGCAGATAGTAAGGCCAACAAGCAGTGTAAACAGAGATATACTTTGAACAATAGCACCTTGACAATATCCTCTATAAGCACCAAATGCTATCAAGAATATCATGATGATATCAAATAAATTGATTAGAAGTTTAATTTCAACCGACTCTGGCATAATAAATTAATTTTATTCACCGTAAAATTACATATTTTTATTTATAGTGTACACAAATTACGTTAATTTTTAGGGATTTTTCCAAAAATTGTTTACACCATCGGGGATTGGTGCAAATTCATAACCGAGAGTGCCAAAATACTCTAATGTCTGCCTAAGGGCAAAACGCTGCCGAGGTTCCGCCTTAATATTATCGTGAAAGACAATAATCGACCCCGAAGTGGTGTTGCGTTCAACGTTTTTCCAGCATTGTTCGGGGGATAGACGGCGGTTGTAATCTTCGGAAAGCACATCCCAAAGCACCACTTTTTTCTCTTTATTAATAATGCGAGCCTGAGGTTTGCGCAGTATGCCGTGCGGTGGACGGAAAAGTTTAGTTTTGATATACTCGTCGGCAAGGTGCACATTCTGCACATACTCCTTAATTTTGGTTCGGCTGCCTTTGAGATGGTTGAACGTATGGTTTCCCACACTGTGTCCGCCCTTAATAATCTGCTGATATATATCAGGATAGCGTTGTACATTTTCGCCCACGCAAAAAAAAGTGGCTTTTGCGCCAAACTCGGCAAGCATTTCAAGCGTTCCGGGAGTTAGCTCAGGAATAGGGCCGTCGTCGATAGTGATATAAATCACCTTGCGACCCTCTTCGGGATTAATCTTCCAGAGAAAATTCTTAAAAAACTGCCTTAAAAAATTTGGCGGATGTACTATAATATCCATCTTACAACTGATTAGGATCGATCAAATAGAGATAGATGGCAATCACCTGCTGACGGTTTTGTGGAAGGGTTTGATACCACTGACCAAACGCCGGCGAGTTCATATCCATACTCTCAAACTTAACAATCTCGGGGAATGTGGCAATAATGTCGGCAAACTTCTTGGCGTAAGCACGTGCATTTTCAGTGTCGTGATTTTCGCTCATAATGCGCACAATCTCGTGCGAAAAAGCGGCAGCACGGTAACGGTCTTCCTGCACTGTTGCCACCTGATCTTCATTGAGCGAGTTGAAATATACAAGTTCTTGACACGTTTGATTAACCACAACGTCAATTATTTCGCGAGCCTTATCATTGTCGCCCATACGGTAATAAAGGTCGGCAAGGAAAATATCATAAAACGATGGCGCAACACACTCAAACGGCATCACCTCGTAGCATTTTGCCAATACTTGACGAGCCTTGTCGGTTTTGCGTTGGTCGATAAGTTTTGAAGCAAGGCGTAGGAAATTGTTCTTGACATTCATCAGCATACGCAAGTTGTTTTCGTCGAGATAAACCCGCGGGTCGTTGATGCCGCCCCACTGAAATTTCTCCATCACATTCTTGTAAAGGATATCAGAATTGATAGAGCCCTTGTCGCCGTTGTCGCTTGTGGTTTTAATCGGAACCACACGGTAGGTGAAACCATCAAGACGGAAATATGCATCAAGGTTCTGATACGATTCGCTGCCCACTGTAATTGCAAAATATACAGGACGTTCCCAATTGTTTTGAGCCAGAATATCCAGCACCATCAACTGTCCTTTGCGGATATAGTTGCCAGGGTGAGTCCATTTTACAGCATCTACTATTAATGCAGAATCCTCGGCAGGAACTGTTCCGTTTTCTATAACTTTCTTTTTATCAACAGGTAGCAAAAACTTAAATGTAGGAGCAAAATCAGATTTTTCGCCACCCTGCGATGTTAGTTTTGAATAATCGCTATCGTCGGCAATAAACGAAATAACACTCTTCAAAGGTGCATGAGCATCGCAAACCTGACGCAAAAGAGCATCAGTTGAGGTCTTCAACTGCTTTATAGCATCGCTATTAATTCCATATTGCTGAGGATTGGTATTCAATGTGTTGACCAACGCTGCAAACTTAGAAAACTGTCCCACTTGACGGTTAACAATTGCCTCGTAGTCGGCTTGATGTTTGGTTTTAAAGTCAGAATTAGAAAGAATGTTAACCAAATTACTATACAACTGCTCGTACACAGGTTTAAACTCGGCATTAACCTCAAATTTTTCGTTAACCAAAAGAGCGTCTTGCTTGCTGTAATACACAAGGTCGCGCGTTCCAGCCACATATTGGTCATGCGTTAGGCTAATGGGCAGCGGAGCAGACTCGTAAGCGCGGCGTTTCATTTGGTCGGCATACCAGTCGGTGTTGATATATGCAAGGTTTACCACACGCACATCGGTACGGTAGCCCTCCACCTCCTGCACATACCAGAGCGGGAAAGTATCGTTGTCGCCATTGGTAAAGAGAATGGCGTTAGGCTCGCACGAATCCAAATAGTTTTTAGCAAAATCGCGTGCGGTGTAACGGTGCGAACGGTCGTGGTCGTCCCAGTTTTGACATGCCAAAAGCACCGGCGAAACAAGGCAGATAGCAGAAACTGAATATGCAACTAACTTATTATCTTTCACCTTGTTTTCAAGCATCTTATAAAGGAACGCTACACCTAAGCCTATATAAATTGCAAATGCATAAAACGACCCGGCAAAAGAGTAATCCCTTTCGCGCGGCTGATAGGGAGTTTGATTAAGGTAAACGATAATTGCCACACCAGTGAAAATAAAGAAGAGCATCACCACCCAGAAATAGTTTTTGCCTTCTTGATTTTCGCGAAGCATAAAAATCATACCTAAAATAGCCAGCAAAAGCGGAATAAAGAAATACTTGTTGTTACCCTTGTTTTCTTTGATATTGTCGGGCAAGAGGTCTTGATTGCCAAGGCGGGCATTATCAATAAAACTTACACCCGAAATCCAGTTGCCGTTCATCACATTACGGTCGTTGCCCTGAATATCGTTTTGCCGTCCCACAAAATTCCACATAAAATAACGCAGATACATATAGCCAATCTGATAATTAAAGAAGAATTTGAGGTTTTGGGCAAAAGTTGGCTTTATGTCGGTGTTTTCGATATCCGCCCAATATTTATAACCTCTAATGTGCGTTGGGTCTGGACTATACATACGCGGAAAAACAGTTGTGCTTTCGGGGTCATAATGTCTAATGGATTTGTAGTCTACCACCTCGTAACGGCCGTTGCGTTGAATATAAGTGGGACTTCCGTTTTCGTAACTTACCAAAGGCGAATTGAAATATTCACCCGAAACGAGCGGACGGTCGCCATACTGCTCTCGATTGAGGTACGACTGAAGCGAGAAAACATTATTAGGGTTATTCTCGTCCATAGGCGGGTCGGCTGCGCTTCGTATGCATATCATCGCAAACGACGAATATCCAATAATAATAACTGTTACACAGAGAATTATGGTATTGAGCACAGGTTTAGCCTTTTTGTAGGTGTAATAAAGACCAAACACAAGCGCACCCAAGCCAAGAATAGCGTAAATAATTGTGCCAGTGTTGTATGGAGCACCAAAGCCGTTGGTAAACATCAATTCAAACATCGACGCTACCCAAACCACACCGGGTATTATTATATAAAGTATGCCGCCAAGTATGAGGGTAGAAATCACAAAGGCTTTAATAACACCTTTAACGTCGGTTTTGTATTTTTTGAAATAATATACAAACACGATTGCCGGAACTGCCAACAAGTTAAGCAAATGCACACCAATCGAGAGACCCATCAGGTAAGCAATAAGCACAAGCCAGCGGTTGGCATAAGGTTCGTCGGCGCAATCTTCCCATTTAAGTATGCACCAGAAAACCACAGCGGTAAACAGGCTCGACATAGCATAAACCTCACCTTCAACTGCCGAAAACCAGAATGTGTCGGTAAATGCAAAACTCAAAGCTCCCACAATGCCGCAGCCCATTATAACAACAGCCTTAGCCATAGGCACTTGATTGCTGTATCCGCAGATAATTCGTTTAGCGATATGTGTAATGCTCCAATAGAGGAACAAAACGGTGAATCCCGATGCCAACGCGCTCATACAGTTGATCATAACGGGCACTTTGGTAACGTCTCCAAAAGCAAAAAGCGAGAAGAAACGTCCGAGAATCATAAAGAGAGGTGCTCCCGGCGGGTGTCCCACTTCTTGGCGGAATGCGGTAACGATAAATTCGCCGCAATCCCAAAAACTTGCAGTTGGCTCAATAGTAAGTATATAGCAAAGCGTAGCCACGGCAAACACCGCCCACCCTGCTATTTTATCAATAAATTGAAAATTTTTCATACTTTATGTTTTTGAATCAAGGTGCAAAGGTATAGTATATTTTTATTAATACCTATTATTTTACTTCTTTTTTCCAAGCACACTTGTTTGAATAAAATATGAAAGATACCTTGCATTATCGCTTTGACGTTTGGCAGAAGGGTGATAATCAGCACCATATCCAAGCGAGTCGTCTTGTTCTTGAAAATCAAAACGATAAAGACGCGAATCGTTTTGGCGGAAAAGAGTGGATATAGTGTTGGTGATAGCGTCACTAAGCAACTGACCATCTTCGTAATGCAGCATAGGACTATTGCACATTACTATTTTAGCTGTTGGATAATGTTTGCGAATAGATTTAATAAAGGCAACGTATGCCACTGTAAATTTTTCCTTATCGTATCCCGGAGTGCTTAAATCATTAGTACCCAGGCAAACAACCACTACATCAGGTTTAGAATCAGTGAAAGCCCATTTAGTAACGGTGTCGTTAATCAAAGCATATTCGTAAACACGGGGCATAGGCCATTCCGAGCCAGCGGGATTATCATTGTAGTTGCGGTAAACTCCTATGCCTGAGCGTGCTACCACCATTGTTTCAGCGTCGAGAGTTTTGGCGGTAATACCGGCAAACGATTTGGCAAAATTGCTTGTGCTGTCGGCAAAATGTTCTTCTGGATTGTTGCTTTCTACGCCGTAGCCGCAGGTGATAGAATTGCCAATAAACTCAATTTTAAGTTTCTTGCGCACAGGTTTCAACACCTTGGCATTATTGTCAACAACAAAACCCTTGATTTCGGGACTGCAAAAAATGCCTTCGGAAATGAGCATTATCCTTACTGAATGGTTGCCTGAGGAAAGGTTTTCAGCAAGGGTTATTTCGGTAAACGGCTCTGACGAACCATTGTAAGTGTCGAATTTTTGATATGCGCCGCCGTCAACGCTCTTTACGAAATATCCAGCCGAGGGTTTCAACTGTACACGGCACGAACTACCTGTAAACCAAATAGAAAATGCTGTTCCGGGATAACTGAAACTGGCACTGCCGTTGTTGGCAACATAGCGGCCTTCGATAAGCACGTTAGGGTCGGTAACGCTAACAAATTTTTGTGCAAAACCTGTGGCGCAGATTACAGCAAAAGCCAAGGAGAGTAGAATTTTTTTCATTTCGACAATCGTTTTTGATAAAAACCGAGAATGGTCTTTTTGGGGTTAGTATTAAAAATAGACATCATTTTGCGCGGCAAGTCGAACAGCAGCAGCACAAACAGCACCGCCGACACTATCCACATCAGCGCAATATTAAACCAATATGTAGGAAACTTATGGTTGAGAATTATCTTTACGGGAGCAAAAAAATGAGCCCTTCCAATATCCGAAACAGGATACATAAAAATGGGATCTTTTTTCTGAATAAGCCTATGCTTGGGCGAAAAATATATTTTTTTCAATGCCATCTTGTTGAGGACCACCTCGGCAAGGCGGTCGTTGTAATAATCTTGCTTAAATTTCAAAAATCCCTGCGTGCCGAGACTGTCTTCGATATGCGAAATTTTTTGTTCGCGGAGAATATTGAGCGAATCGGCGGCGGTGTTGAGATATACACGTCTTTCGCCAAGATATTTGAGCAAGTTGAGACCGTCCATAGTGGTAAATGCGTAAGGCTCTAACTTGTCGATATGCGGATAGGCGAAATTTTTGTCGCGATAGTTGAGATAACTAATCTCGTTTTTAAGAATCAAAAGAAGGTTTTCAAAATCGTAACGCTTGTTTGGGTCGCCACAAGTGCTAACACATTGGTTAGTAATATTTTCTAATTCAGGAATAAGAAACGCCGAAAGGTATATGCAGTGGCTTTTGCCCATATCAAGATTAAAAAACTCACGTTCGTAGCGGTTGTTGGCAAACTGCTCAACGGCAAGAGCTTCGTATCCCCACCGCGAAATCATCAAGTCGCCAATAACAGGCACGTTGATTTTGTCGCTCACGCTTTCGTGAATATCGTCGAAATCAATCATTGCACCGCCCAAAAGTATCTGAGGCACAAGCACAAACGGTATTAGCACATAAATTGCAATCACAGAATCTAACGCCGACGAAATTATCAATCCGAGCACATTGGCGGCACAAGCCACGCTAAACATTACTATCCAATAAGATATAGTCATCCCTTGAATTTCGAGAATCATATTTGCCACCACCACAAACGATATTGTCTGCGCTGCCGAAATTGCAAACACTATCACAACCTTGCTTGCAATATAACTAAACCTACTGAGATTGAGAAACTTTTCGCGTTCGAGTATACGCCGGTCTTTGATAATCTCCTCTGCCGACGAGGTTAGTCCCGTAAACAACGCCACCACTATCACCATAAACAGAAAAACAGGCAGGTTTTTGTTGTCGGCAAACACGTAAAGACCGTCATCATTGATATATTTGGTAAAAAAGCCAAGTATAAACGCCAAAATCGGAGCCTCAAAAAACGTGATTAAAAGATATTGAGTATTAGTGAGTTTTGCCAAAACATCACGTTTTATAAACACAGCAAACTGACGCAGCCGCGATGGTATTTTGAATTTTTCTTCGGGAAGATCCAAAACGGGCATAGGCAGCACAGGTTCGGCGTCGAAAGCAAGATAACGATCGTAATAATTGTGCCATTCTTCGGGCGAAACCTTGCGTTTTTGTGTATACTTGCCAAACTGGTTTACCACCTTGCTCTCTATAATACTGAGAATCTGCTCACTATCCACGTTACCACACTCAGGGCACTCGCTTTCGCCAGCATCAGCCATTCCGCTCATACGCCTAAAATAGGATATGGCTTCAATGGGGTTTCCGTTATATATAACGTATCCTCCCCTATCCATAACCCAAAGAGTGTCAAAGAGTTTGAATATATCCGACGATGGTTGGTGAATATTCACTATTACTATTTTACCTTTAACGGTCTGCTGTTTAAGCAATTGCATCACCATTTCAGAGTCGGTGCTGCTCAACCCCGAAGTAGGCTCGTCGACAAAAAGCACCGAAGGTTCGCGCACAAGTTCGAGGGCGATATTCAATCGCTTACGCTGACCGCCGCTGATAACAGTATTAAGCGATGTTCCCACGCGGAGGTCTTTGATTTCGTAAAGGTCGAGGTCGTTGAGCAAACGGTCAACGTGTTTTTTTATCTCATCGTCGCCAAGATTGCCCAGACAGAGGCATGTATTATAATAAAGGTTTTGATATACAGTGAGTTCCTCGATAAGCATATCGTCTTGCGGCACAAGACCAATCACACCAGCATGGCTCTCTTCGGCAGGGTCGAGCGGCACACCATTGATATAAATAGTGCCGGTTTCGGGTTGATATTTACCAGTAAGGACGTTAAACAGAGTGCTTTTGCCAGTTCCGCTTCCGCCCATAATGCCCACCATTGCGCCAGATTCGAGCGAAAAACTAAACGGCTGCAAACCGTTGTCGCTGTCTTGATAATGAAACGAAAGGTCGGTGGCTGCAAACGACACCCGTGTATTGGTTTTCGACTGCTGAAAAATAGCCGCCACATCGCTGTGGTATATTACGCCGATGTTTGAACCTGAAATAATACCACCGTTGCCAAACACTGTGGCGCGGTTAGGCTCGATAGCGCGACCGTTGAGGGTGAGAGTCTTCTGCCCCGAATAGATAAATACAAATAAATCAACCGAATGGATATAAAGCAGGCGAATGCGTCCGTCCATCTCTTGCGAGCAGATATGATGGATTCCACCGCCGGTTTCGCTTCCGCCGTCGATAAAGAGCAGATTGTGAAGGTCGCCCGCCTCCAAAATGTTGTTTTTAACAAGAGCGAGAATATTCTGAAAATCAGTGCGCGAGATATTAAACGAATCGCTCACTGTACGCACAAAATCTACCTCAATATCGTTGATAATGCCATCGGTATAAACGTATTCTACCAACTCAACAAGCACTATAAACTTCTCTCTTTGATGCAGTTCCTCATTGATTTGACGGCAAATTTTCAAAACCCTTACACTATTGAGCGACACCTGTTTGCGTTCGCTTTCCTTGCGGGTGTCTTTAAGACCTTGCTCGTCGAGATACTTGTCGAATTTTACGAGAAACTTTTCTACCAAATCAGACGAAAGATGGCGTTGCAAGTAGGCGCACACAATTTTGCGTGCGTCCTGCGTATGCCGTCCGTCGTCACGGTCGGTGATAAGTGCGAACAGCCTCATCAGGGCGTCAAGTATCTTCTCGTTCATTTTCTGCTATTAGGTCAGAAATTTGTAGTTACAAATAACGTGCAAATATAACAATTTTTTTTAGCACCATTTTTGCAACAATGCAAATGTTATGGCAAAATTAAAAAAAACATTATTGTGGACTATTCAGCGGTACAACAACTTAAAAGAGCAGATGTTCCGCCTAAAACCTGTGCGAATAGAGAAACAGAAATTTTTGCGGACTCAACGACGGACGGCAATTGTAGAAACCGCTACCATAGACAAATCATTGATAACCAAACAATGCCGTATGGTTATATTATCCTCGGCTTTAATAACGGCATTTATTACATTTCTTACCACGATACCTTCGGCAATATGGGCATCGTTGTTTTTGATAATAATAGATGTGGCACAGTTTCAGTTGCTTGCATTTGCCGCCGAACAAAAAATATTATATGTGTACGGTTGCGACGATTTTTGGAACAATCACCAAAGCACCGGACGAAACATCAAGTTTTTGATGTGGTTTCTGGGCAAATACGGACTTCCCGCAAAGACATCCATTGCCGAATCTGCCGCTGGATTTGCCATTCGCAAGTTGATTTCTATGCTAATGATGCGTTCAGGTGCAAGAATCTTGATTGTAAACGCTATACGTCAGGGCATCAAATGGACAGGCATTATTGTAGCCCACGAAGTGCTTTTAGAATCGTTTGATATGATAGTGTGCATTGTGTGCGCCTCTATTGCCGGAATGGTATCTTTCATCCAATTTGGACAAATGATCCGCAACCTCGAAAAAGAACTCAGCAAATCAGGCGTGGAGAAGGTTTTCAGAGAGTTTGATGAAGAAGATGACAAAGGTGAGGAAAAGGAATAGAATATTTTGCACCGAAAAAAAAGATTTTTAATAAAAATATTTTATTTTTGCATTGTAATAATATTTTAAAAGATGAGTACAATGAAATTACGTGCGGAATTGTTTCAAAACATCAATCCGCTATTAGACGATGAGAGCCTTCTCCGCGAGGCATTAGACTTTATCAAAAGTCTTGTTTCAAGAAAAAAAGAGGCAGCACCCACTGTCAGCGTTCAGCACGACTCCGACGAAGAAATCGAAGCCGGGTTGAGACAGGCATTTAAGGAGCTGAAGTCTGTTAAAGAAGGAAAATTGCAAACACGTGATTTTTTTGAAGTTGTAAACGAATTATGAGCTACCAATTAAGAACCATCCCCACATTCGACAAAGAGCTCAAACGTCTGTCGAAACATTACCGCTCATTAAAATCAGACATTTTGCAACTTGGTAAAGAATTGCAAGATAATCCATTGATAGGCGCAGACCTGGGACAGGGTGTACGCAAAATTCGTCTTGCCATTAAATCAAAAGGTGGAGGAAAGAGCGGTGGTGCAAGGGTAATAACACATACAGAAATAATAACAGAAATGACAGATGGCATTGTACGTTTTCTATCAATCTACGACAAATCAGAACAATCAACCATATCTGACAAAAGAATACAGCAATTATTAAAAGAGGCGGGATTGAAGTAATGTTTTTACTTTATTTGCAATTATAAACCAACAAAATAAGGCTAGCACAAAATTAATTTTGCATAATAATAATAAAGTGCATACTTTTGCAGTTGATACTAACCTCAAAACACAGTGAAACACCTTATTATTATAATATCGATTTTGGCAGCGATTGCCGCAAAGGGACAGACTTTTACCGCTGAACTTGTTATAGGCGAAGGTCTTACCGATACTGAAATTTGCAAAAACAAGGCTGC
>JAFPYT010000057.1 GCA_017394445.1 Bacteroidales bacterium
ATGGTTTGCCTTTGTATCGGATTGCCATAGTTGTGATTCGCTAAAAAAGTGTATCTTTGCAAGTTCTTAAACATCAGGACGTAAGACAATGACGAGGCAACAATAGTTGTGATTCGCTAAAAAATTGTATCTTTGCAAGTTCTTAAACATCTATAGGATTGTGGTAACTTTTTTCTCCCCTGTTGTGATTCGCTAAAAAATTGTATCTTTGCAAGTTCTTAAACATCACAATCCTTGCAAAGAGTTGTAAATCAAAATGATGGAACTTGTTTTAGAAATAAAAAATCCCGCCAAAAAAGCGGGATTTTTTTGTTTGCAAAGGTACTTTTTTTGTTCTAAAAAAGCTCCAATTGCTGTCCAATTTCGGGCAATTTTTCCTCTTTTTTTCCGATAAAAAGTTCCATTTCGCCAAATTGTTTGTCGGTTATGCACAAAATTCCCACCTGTCCGAGTTCGGGAAGAAAAGATTTTACGCGTTTTATATGAACATCGGCGTTTTCGCGGCTGGGACAGTGACGCAGATATATCGAGAACTGGAACATAGTGAAACCGTCGCCCATTATTTTTTTTCGGAAATCGGCGGCGGCCTTGCGTTCTTTTTTTGTTTCGGTAGGCAAGTCGAAAAGCACCAGCACCCACATAATACGGTATTCGCTGAAGCGGTCCATCACTGCATTTTTATTTCGGGGTAAGCTATTTTTCGCAGTTCGCCCGAAAAGCATTTGAAAAGCGAGGCTGTGGTCTGCTGTGCCGCCACCATCAGCGGACTGCGTTGTCCTCCGATAAACACTTCGGTAACAGGTATTTGCAGGAGTTTGGTTTTTATAGATGTGTCGATTTCTTCGGCAAAGCCTATTTTCCCCACAAGGTCGATAACAAGTTTGTCAACATACGGGCGGTATGGTTCCATAATGTCATCGGCTAGACAATAGGCATTGTAGCGGTTGTGGTGGTGTATGCCGAGGGTGGGTAGCATTCCGCTTGCCACAAGCGAACGGGCTATCACGGCGCGCAGAATAGCGTAACCGTAGTTGAGCATATTGTTTGGCGAAATGCCGTCGGCACTGCGTGTGAAATCGGGCAGTTGCGGAAAAAGGTTGCGCCAATAGTAGGCAGCGGCACGGCCTTCGAGGTTGTCGCTATCGCCGCTTTTAACGTCGTTGGCCCACACAAGCATGTTTTTCACCACAGTTCCGGTGCTTTGGTGCAGCACGGCCGCCTGGTTGCGAATCTTGCATTGCACGGTTTGTTGCCAGAGCTGTTTTTTGAGAGGTTGTGAGGCATCTATCTGGTAGCGGAAACGTTCGGTTTGTGTGGTGTTGCCGCTAAGGGGGAGCAGTAGTCCTGTAGGCAGGTGCCGGCTGTCGCAGGTAATTATAGCGCTGTTGTTTTCTAGCAATGCTTCCATAATGCCTTGTGTAAAAGTTACTTGCTGATTGTCGATAACCAAAACTCCTATATCCTCGATGGGGATGGTTTTTACAAACTCCTGCTTGAAAGAGTCGGGCACGGATTTCACGTTTTCCAGTTCGGGCATTTTAATTACCAATTGTCCGTTTTTTAACGACAGGTAGGCGGGATTGCTGAAACAGAGGGTGCGTTTTACCATTGCTATTCTTCTAATTTAGGGTTTTGGCTGTCGGGCAGGAAGTTTTTGTCGGATATCACGCTTCTGCCAATTTCCTTTTCGGTGGCTTCGCGGGCTTTGCCGGCCACATTACCGCCCCTGCGGGCAATGTTTTTGCTTTTGGCAAAGGTGTCGGGCTGTTCTTTGGCCGAAATTTCGGTGGTGACACGTTCGCCCAGCATAGTGAAAATAAGTTCGAGGTCGTCCATGTGGTCGCGCAGGTTTTGGTTTTTCTTGGTGAGGCCTTTGAACTCCTTGTATTCGGAGGGTGTCATGCCGAAAGTGGCTTTAGAGATTTCTGCTGTAAGGATGGCATAATCCGATTCGGATGTGATGCCACGTTTTTTCCATTCGTCGGTAAGGTTCTGGCGGATGGCTATGCCACGCAGACGTTTGTCGATCCAATCCTTGGGGTAGCCTTTCTTTTCGTACAGCTCTTTCATACGTTCCTGTGCCAGCTCGGGATTCTCGATTTCGAGCATACGTTCGTAGCCTACTGTGGCCAGCCACTGTTTGAAAGGCTCGGCTTTGGGCGAGGGTATGGATTGGATAATGCGGAAAAGGCCTTTTACATTGGCGCAGCTCATTCGTTGCTTACCACCAGCGGTGGGAACTACAAGGGTAGGTACAAATTGTACCCACCCTTTGGCCAGTTCTGCATCGCGCTGTTTCATACGTTTTACATATTGCTTTGGATCAGCGCTGTCGGTTAGTGCGGCAACCACATCTTCCACAACGAAATACCATTGTTCTTCTTCATCGTTCCATACGGAACGGATTTTCTTGTTTTGAAATAGTTTGATGTTGCTCATAACGCTTTGATTTTACCTATAACAGAAATATAAACTTTATGTGGATTAAGTTCATGGAAGGATTTTAAACTTTTTACTCTATGATATTTATTTGCTAATTTTGCAGAAGGAGTCTTGTCGTTTTGTGTTTCAATGTGCAACCTGAACCAGTAATCCGATTCCGAGATGCTTTGTACACGATATAGATATTTGCTTATTGTTGAAAAATCATTATTTCGTACAGCATCCTCAAATGACTCGTTTTCCATTCCCAAAACAAACATTTCATTTTGTTGTAGGCTTATTTCAAAAGTCCAATTCACAGCGGGAAGATTCTCTAAAAACGATTCTGGTAATTGTTTGTCGATAATACTATCCCAAACGCTTTGCGGGTTTTCAATAATTACAGGAATACCATATTTTTTGCGTTCAACAG
>JAFPYT010000010.1 GCA_017394445.1 Bacteroidales bacterium
CACCAAGTTTTTGGTTAACGACCTTGGTTTGCTGCCCGCCAAACAGTTTGTTACCGATGACACTCCCAAACAATTTCAAGAGGCAATCAAGGCAGAATTTCAAAACCTTAACTACGGCATCAAAGCCGATGTGGATTTCCAAACCGACGGCTACAAAATTCACGAAGAAATCAAGAGCCACGACTACCACGGATACCCGCTCATTCTCGGCGGCTACTACGAAAAAGAAGTTACCGAATCGCTCAAAGGCAACTTCCTAAACATCTCGTGGCCTGTGCTTGACAAAGTGGTCATCGACCGTTTTTATGCGGGCTACACCGGCGGAATCCGCTTAATAGAAGACATTTACACCGTAGCGGTTCAACGATTCAATTAGTTTTTTTATTCATTTTCTTTAAAGCGGCTCCAAAAGTTTTTAGATGAAAACAATGAGGGGTCGCTTTTTTAAAACACTTAAAAATATGGCACTAAAAACTGATACATTATGTCTTCATTTGGAGGAAGACGAGGGTGATTGTAGGCACTATGGTGCTGTGAGTTTCCCTATTTTTCAAACTGCCACTTACGCGCATCCAGGACTGGGACAATCTACGGAGTTTGATTACAGCCGTCTGCAAAACCCTACAAGAGAGCATCTTGAAAAGATTGTGGCGCAACTTGAAGGCGGTATCGACGCTTTTGCGCTTTCGAGCGGAATGGCGGCGATTTCGTTGCTTTTGGAAATTTTTGAATCAGGCGACGAAATTATCGCTGACTCCGACCTCTATGGCGGAAGCATACGATTGTTTGATAATGTATTGAAAAAACACGGCATAAAGGTCTGTTATACCGAATGTTACAAAAGCAATATCGAGTACCTCATTACCCCGTCAACCAAAGCAATCTATATCGAAACGCCCACCAATCCGATGATGAACGTTACTGATATTGCCAAAATTGCTGACACTGCTCATAATCACAATATTATATTAATTGTAGACAATACTTTTCTTTCGCCATATTTTCAAAATCCTTTGAAACTTGGTGCTGATGTGGTAATACATAGCGGCACCAAATTTTTAAGCGGTCACAACGATACTTTGGCGGGATTCATTGTTACCAATCGTGCTGATATTCAAGAGCGTTTGCGGTTTTTGATAAAGACAACGGGCGCAGGACTTTCTCCGTTTGATTCGTGGCTTGTGGAGCGGGGTATCAAAACTCTTGCCGTGCGTATGGAAAAAGCACAATCTAACGCTATTAAAATTGCACAATGGCTTAATAATCAACCGAAAGTAAGACGTGTTATCTATCCCGGACTACACACTCATCCGGGTTATGAAATTATGAAACGTCAGGCTCGTGGATTTGGCTCAATGATAACTTTTGAGGTTGAAAATAAGGCACTTGTAGAAAAAATTCTCAGCCAAGTACGCCTAATAAAATTTGCCGAAAGTCTTGGCGGTGTTGAAACCTTGATAACATATCCCACTACTCAAACTCACGCCGACGTACCCGAAGAAACACGATTAAAAAACGGCATAACCGATTGTGTTTTACGTCTTTCGGTAGGAATCGAAAACCCTGATGATTTGATTGAAGAGTTGGGGAAATGTTTTAATTCATAATTCACAATTCATAATTCATAATTGATAAAGGATGGAAAGAAACTTAGATTTTGATATAGTTGTTAACCGCAAAGATACACTTTCATTGAAGTTTGACTTTGCCCATAGGCGCGGACTTCCTGCCGATGTGTTGCCTCTTTGGGTTGCGGATATGGATTTTAAAACATCAAGTTATATAGTTGATGCTCTGCACGATGCGGCAGAATATGGCGTGTTTGGATATAGCGAAACTCAAACTCCATATTACGAAGTGGTGCGTGATTATTTTCATAGAAAATATGATTATGATTTTACCGAACGCGAACTACTTAAATCTCCGGGCGTAGTTTTTGCTATTGCCGTGGCTGTTAAAGCGTTAACCGAAAAAGGCGACGCCATAATGATTCAGCAGCCTGTATATTATCCGTTTTCGGAAGTTATCACCGACAACAACCGAATACTTGTAGACAACACTTTGGTCTACAATCCCCAAGACAACCGCTATTATATTGACTTCGAAGATTTTGAAAACAAAATCATTGCCAACAATGTAAAATTATTTCTTCTTTGCAATCCTCATAATCCTGTGTCGAGAGTTTGGAGCAAGGAGGAACTTATAAAACTTGGCGATATTTGCCTAAAACACAATGTTATAGTGCTAAGCGACGAAATTCATCAAGATTTCACATTTGTTGGCAAACATCACATTTTTGCAAGTTTAAAGCCTGAGTTTGAGAACATTACCATCACATTTACCTCGCCATCAAAAACCTTCAACCTTGCGGGATTGCAGACGGCCCACGTCTTTATCAAAAATCCGCAAATCCGCCGAAAATATTGTCACGAATACAACGCCTCGGGTTACAGTCAGTTAAACGTTATGGGACTTGTTGCCACCATTGCCGCCTATAAGTTTGGAGATGAGTGGTTTAACGGCGTTTTGAACTACATAAAAAACAACGTTGAATTTATCAAATCCTACGTTGAAACCAACCTCCCCAATGTGAGAATGATCAACCACGAAGCCACATATTTAGTATGGTTAGATTTCAGAAAATTAGGTTTCACCGCTGCCGAATTAGACGATTTAATTGTGCACAAATCAAAACTTTGGCTCGACAGCGGCAAAATCTTTGGCAAATCGGGTGAAGGTTTTCAAAGAATCAATGCCGCCTGCCCACGCAGGCTTTTGGAAGATGCGATGGCGCGGTTATCCTTAATTGTTTAACGCAGCCAAAAAAGCGCACACTGCCACGCCCGCAGTTTCGGTTCTTAATCGAGTGTTTCCAAGCGATACGGGGCTAAACCCTGAGGATAGCGCCAATGTTATTTCTTTATCAGAAAAATCGCCCTCAGGACCAATTAACGTTATTGACCTACTGTGCGGCAAAACTGCGTTTGAAAAAAAAGTTTTTTCGCTCTCTTCGCAATGTGCAATTAATTTGGTTTCGTTCGACACTGTTTTTATTATATCGGCAAATGGAGTGAGCGGATTGATAGTGGTAATCACGGCGTTACCGCTCTGTTTAAAAGCCGAAAGTGCAATTTTTTCTAATCTGTCGGTTTTGAGTATTTTCCGTTCGCTATGGTCGCATAGGAGAGGGGTGATTGTGTCAACTCCAAATTCTACCGCTTTTTCTACAAACCATTCAAAACGGTCGATATTTTTGGTGGGTGCAATTGCCACATGGTTGAAATAATTACGACGGTAAATATCTGAAATAATGTCGGTTGTTTGTGCGGCGCAAGTGTTTTTTGAACAAACGGTTATTACAGCGTTGTATACCGTACCCCTACCGTCGGCAATGGCGATATGGTCGCCTGTGGCAAGTCTGAGCACTTTGCAGCAATGAGCCGCCTCCTCGTCGCTGAGGTATACAGTGGCGTTTTCGGCGGCATCAGGTGCATAAAATATGTGAAGGTTTTCTTTCATTTTTAATTGTCGATAAAGTCTTGTTCTTCAAAATCATCCTCGTCTGAAGGTTGTGGCGCAGGCGCAGGCTCAGGAGCAGGTCCAGGTTCAGGTTGAGGAGCAGGTTCGGGTTCAGGCTCAGGTTGAGGTTCAGGTTGAGGTTCTGGCTGTGGTTCTTCCTCAAAGTCAGACTCTTCGGGTTGAGGTTGAGGAGCAGGGGTGGGAGAGGGCTGCGGTTCTTCCTCAAAGTCAGGTTCTTCTTCTTGCGGTTGGGCAGGTTGCGAGGGCTGCGGTTGCGATATGTTCAGCGAATCGGTGGCAATGTTGAGCGAGTCAATGGCAACGTTGAGAGTATCCTGCATAGCCATATTGTTTTGATTGTCGATTTCCTGCTCCGATGGCGTGGGTTCTACAGGCACATCTTGGGCAAACGAGCGTACAAATTTGTTTTTAACAGCCTCGTTACCTATAACAAATTGATATTCACCGTTTTTATCGTATTTTAAGATACGTTCTTTGTCTTTGGTGTAATTGATTTTGTTGTTAAACTCCTCGTCGCTCGATAGGCAGTACATCGTTCCACCTTTGTAGTTATAGTAATACCAAGTTCCGGGTTTTGGTTGCAGGTAAATTGATATTTGGTCGCCTTTTTTGCGGTTTCTTACAATTTCCACATTGCCTTTCATATAGCGGTTAATCATGGTTCCGCCAATAAAACCTACGCCGATGTCGCCGGTAGAACGGTAAGAGTGTGTAGTGGTGTCGAATGTCATTCTCAGGTCGGTGAGCACAATGGTTTTAGATAATTCACCCGGCATTTTTGAAATCGAGCCCGAAAGCGAATAATCCGAAAGCACTCTTGACGTACTATCCAAGCCGATAAGATATTGCAGACGTTTGCGGATGTTCTCTTGTGCCATATTAACGGGTTTTGCGTCAGGCACTTCGTTGAGGGCTTCTGCCATCATTTTTATCACATCTTGTCGGATAAAGAAATCGAGCGACATCAACATGCTGAGTGTTACCTTGTTGTTTTCTTTTTGGTGCATCATAGTGCCTTTGGTAACAAGGCGTACAGGATTTAAATTAACGTTGGTGGTAATATTTCCTTCGCCCGAAACAAAGCATAATGCCCTAAATAGCGAAATAGAATTGTCGGGGTACGACGGGTCGGCGAGTTTTTTTGCCGAAGCCACTTGATATTGGTTGTTTCTAATAGCGTACGAAAGTCCTTTGCCGGCTTCCAACACGGGTTCGTCGCGGTTTTCAATCTTACGTCCCATAAAGAGCGAATAAAGCTGTTCTTTGTCGTGATTGTAGAAGAAACCTGTGTAGAGCCTTACG
>JAFPYT010000058.1 GCA_017394445.1 Bacteroidales bacterium
ATAGCCTCATACTCCAACCTCTCGCCAGAGCAACAAGTACAATACGACGACAGTTTCAACAACTACCTCGCCTTTATGGGTCAGCAGGAATACAAGCTGAAAGAGGGAATCAAAATTGGATTGAAAGAAGGTGAAGCAAAAGGTAGAGCAAAAGGTAGAGCAGAAGGTCGTGCAGAAGGTCGTGCAGAAGGCGCACGCGCCAAAGCTATTGAATCAGCACGGATAGCCAAGTCTATTGGGTTACCAATAGACCAAATAGTCCTACTCACAGGTCTTACGGCAGAAGATATTGATAAGTTATAATTATCATTACAACACAAAAAAAATCCCGACAGTAAAAACTGCCGGGATTTTTTGTTTAATCAATCAAAGATTAAGCTTGGGGATTGTCGCCGCCATTGTTGCGGGGACGGAAGCCGCCGTTGCCATTGCCACCTCTGCGGTCGCCACCACGGAAATTGCCGCCACGGTCGTTGCGGTCGCCACCACGGTTGAATCCGCCTTGACGACGGTCGCCACTGGGACGACGCTCGCCTTCGGGACGTGCGGGACGCTCTACGTAACCTTCGGGTTTGGGAAGGAGTTCACGGTGCGAAAGACGGAGCTTGCCGCTCTTCTTGTCTACTTCAAGGAGTTTAACCTCGATTTCGTCGCCCTCGTGGAGCACGTCTTCAACGTTTTCGATACGTTTCCAATCAATTTCAGATACGTGGAGGAGTCCCTCCTTGCCAGGGAGAATCTCAACAAATGCTCCGAAAGATTGGATAGAAGTAACTTTGCCTTTGTATGTTTCGCCAACCTCAGGTTCAGCCACGATAGCTTTGATGCGTGCAGTGGCGCGTTCCATATCTTCTTTGTTGACAGCGGCGATGCAAACTACGCCCTGATTGTCAACCTCGTCGATAGTGATAACGGTGTTGGTTTCTGCTTGGATTTCTTGGATAACTTTTCCGCCGGGTCCGATAACAGCGCCGATGTAGTCTTTTGCGATGGTGAATTTCTCCATACGGGGAACAAACGGCTTGTAGTCGGCACGGGGCTCTGCGATAGTCTGCAACATAATGCCGAGGATGTGAGCACGACCTTCCTTAGCCTGCTGCAATGCCTTAGCAAGAATTTCGTAGCTCAAACCATCTACCTTGATATCCATCTGGCAGGCAGTGATACCGTCGCGAGTACCAGTTACCTTAAAGTCCATATCGCCGAGGTGGTCTTCGTCGCCAAGAATATCGGAAAGAACAGCGTATTTATCTGATTCGGTGTCGGTGATAAGACCCATTGCAATACCCGAAACAGGTTTGCGGAGTTTTACGCCAGCATCCATCAATGCAAGGCAGCCGCCGCATACCGAAGCCATCGACGATGAACCGTTAGATTCCAAAATATCTGATACCACACGGATAGTGTATGGATTTTCTTCGGGAGAAGGAAGCACCTTTTTGAGTGCGCGGTGAGCCAAGTTTCCGTGACCGATTTCGCGGCGCGAAACACCACGTGAAGCTTTTGCCTCGCCTGTGGCAAACGGCGGGAAATTGTAGTGGAGAAGGAATGTGTTGCGACCCTGCTCCAAAACGTCGTCGATAATCTGCTCGTCGAGCTTGGTGCCGAGAGTACAAGTGGCAAGGCTCTGAGTTTCACCACGGGTAAAGATAGCTGAACCGTGAGCCGATGGCAACACGTCAGTCTCGCACCAGATAGGACGAATCTCATTAGTCTTACGACCATCGAGACGGATACCTTCGTCTAAGATCAAGCGGCGTACAGCAGTACGGAGCGAATCGTCGAAGTAACGGTCGATAAGAAGTTTTTTCTCTTCGAGTTCCTCCTCAGTAAGACCGAGCGAAGCCTCAAAATCTTCTTTAATTTTGTCGAAAGCATCAGCACGCTCGTGTTTGGGAAGAGCGAGTTTTGCTGTGTCGTATATTTTCTGGTAGAGTTCTTTGTCGATTTTCTCTTTGAGTTCGGGGTCAGAAATCTCGGGTTCGTATTCACGTTTTGTGATACCCATTTCCTCAGCCAACTCTTTCTGCAAGGTGCACATAGGTTTGATAGCCTCGTGAGCTGCCTTGATAGCGTCGAGCATTTCGGCTTCTGACACCTCGTTCATCTCACCCTCAACCATAAGGATATTGTCGTAAGTAGCACCTACCACAAGTTCGATGTCAGCCTTTTCGTTCTGCTCAAAAGTGGGGTTAATAACCATTTTGCCATCAACACGAGCCACGCGAACTTCTGAGATGAACTCCTGAATCGGAACGTCAGATACAGCCAAAGCACACGAAGCGGCAAATCCGGCGTATGCATCGGGCATAGTCTCTTTGTCGGCCGAAATCAAAAATACATTAACGAAAGTTTCTGAGTGATAATCTTTTGGAAACAACGGACGAAGAGCGCGGTCGATAAGTCTTGCGGTAAGAATCTCGTGTTCTGAGGGTTTGCCCTCGCGTTTGAGGAAACCGCCAGGGAAACGTCCGTTGGCGTAATATTTTTCTTGGTATTCAACGGTAAGCGGCATAAAGTCGGCTTCCGGATTTGAGTCTTTGCTTGAACAAACGGTGGCGAGGAGCATTGTGTTGCCCTGACGCAGTACTACCGAGCCGTCGGCCTGCTTAGCCAACTTTCCGGTCTCGATCGATACTTTGCGTCCGTCGCCGAGGTCGATTTCTTTTGTAAATATGTTCATAATGTCTTATATTAGGGGGCGGGTAGAATGCCCTGATGTGATTTTCTTAAAAAAAATAAAGGAAAGGCGCCTCTGATATTGAAGGCTGCCTTTCCTTTTTAAAAAATTATTTTCTCAGGTTGAGTGCCTTGATGAGTGCTCTGTAACGCTCGATGTCTTTCTTTTTGAGGTAATCGAGCAACGAACGCCTTTTGCCTACCAACATTGTCAACGCCCTCTTAGTACCGAAGTCCTTGTGATTAGCTTTAAGGTGTTCGGTGAGGTGCTGAATACGGTAGGAAAATAAGGCAACCTGGCTTTCAACTGATCCGGTGTCTGTATTAGACTTTCCGTAGGAGTACTTTTCGAAAATTTCTTTTTTCTTTTCAGCGTCCAAATACATAATGTAAATGTTTAATTTAAAATCAATAATATATTACTTCTATTTTCGGGCGCAAAGTTAGGGTTTATTTTTGAGAAAAAAACAGTTTTGGAAAAATATTTTAATTTTTTTTCGCGGTATAATATATAAGGTGTGAAAGATTTACACCCTGATCCCCACCAGCGTCATATCATCCACCTGAGGAGTATCGCCACGCCAAAGGTCGATGGTGCGTTCCAAAAGGGTGCTCTGATCTGAAATAGGTTTTTTCGACAAATCTTTGAGGGTGATAAGGAGATTGCGGAGAAGAAACTTTTTTTGCGAACCACTGTCGGTCTGCTTTGTGCCACCAAGTTGATCTTGAATACCGTCGCTAAACATATAAATCATATCGCCATGTTGAATCTCGGTGCTAAACGATGTAAAATGGTCGGATTCACGAATATAATGACCCACGGGCATCGCGTCGCCTTTTAGCCTGATGGTATTGCCGTTGCGGACAATCAATGCTGTTTGATTGGCAATGGCATAACGGAGCACCATCTGTTGAAAATCAAAACAGCAGATAGTCATATCGATACCGTCGTCGATACGGAGGTCGGATTCTGAAATCAAGGTAGATTTTATAAATTCTCGCATACGGTCTAACACCGAGCCTGGATTTTCGGCATCGCTTTCTGTTACCATAAATTCTTTTAGCGCAGAGATTCCGAGCATCGAAAGAAAAGCCCCAGGAATGCCGTGTCCTGTACAGTCGGCAGTAATCATTACCGAATATCTGCCGCACTTTACCGCCATGTAAAAATCGCCACTCACAATATCGCGCGGACGGTAAAATATAAAGCTGTTGGGAAATAACGCCTGAATATCTTTTTGCGACGACACCGCCGCACGCTGAATTTTTTGGGCATAACGTATACTACTGAATAGCTTATTGTTAACATCCTCCACATCGTGCCACTGCTCCATCATTATCTCTTTGTGAATCATCAGCTCGGTGGTTTGAATGTCGAGCAGTTCGTTTTTTTCAGAGAGTTCTTTGTTAACCTTTTTTCTAATCATCAGCAACCTGACGATATACCACACAAACCCCGCCACAATAACGAGCACCACCACCAGAAACACCACCAAAGTAATCATTTTGTTGCGTTCGTTATCAAAAAGCTTTTGGGCAGTTTCGTGGTTGAGCCGCTCAATCATCACAGCCTGCTGCGCCTTTGAGTTGGTGATAGCCGTTACAGAGCTGTCGTTGGTAACCGCCATCGAATATTCATACTCCTTGCTAAGTTGCAAATATGCATTATGCCAATCGCCAAGATGTTCGTAAACGGATTTGAGCTTGGCGTGAAAACTTTTGAGCAGTGTTTTGGGCGTTCCGGGTTTTAGCCTCGCCTCCACATCGGTAAGAAACTTTGCAGCATCGGCATAACGGTGGCAAAAGAGCAGATAGTCGGTGTAAATGCCTAGAATTTTAAAATGTTCGTCGCTGTAACCATGCTCGCCAAAAAAAACGCTTGCCTTTTGATAATAAATCAAACACGAATCGGCAAACGCCTTAACGCCGGTGTACTTGGCTGTAAGTATATAAGCATTAGCCATTTCGCCGTAAGTGATATAGAGGCGGGTAATATCGTTTGGGTCGTCGGAGGGTTCTTGTTCGTAAAGGTGTATCGACTCGCGCAGATAGTCTCGAGCCTTTGATAGCAGCGAGTCAGACTTGCTCTCGTTGTAATAATCAATGCACAAAGAACCAAGCAATTTGAGGTTGAATGCAAGACCCATAAAGTTTCCCGAAATAGAATCTAAATGCGCAGCCTGATAATAATAATCTTGAGCAGCCTGCTTAAAATCTCCATTGTGCGATGCCGCCCCCATCATGTTGTAACAATCAGAAAGCAGCATGGTATCCTTAATCCTCATAGCAATATCCAACGACATGTTGAGGTAATAGAAAGTGCTGTCCACAAAGTCTAAATAATTATAAACCTCAGCCAAAAGATTGTACGAACCACAAAGACCGGCAGAATCGTTCATCATTTTGGCATATTTAACGGCGGAGTGCATATATGGCAAAGCCTCCTTGTCGCGAGCCAAATTGTGATACGCCCAGCCGATATTGTGATAATTTCGCGAAATAATCTCGGTATCACACTCACAGCAATATTGCAACGAAAGGATACCGTATTTAAGAGTGGTGTCGATGCTGCTTGATTCATACGCTATATCGCTGTATGTGTACGCCTTGACACTGTCGCACCCCCTCTCCCCTATCGTTTGGGCATGTACAGTGTTAAAAATAAGCGACATAAAAGCCAAAATCGCAACAATATATTTACGAACACCCTTCATAAACCATTGATAATGCGGTGTAAAAATAACAAAAAAAACGGAAGAACAATTAAGTCCTTCCGTTTTTTACATATTATATTCCGTTAAAAATAAACTATTCCATTGCGGCTTCCATCTCTTCGGTAACTTCGAGGTTATGGAAAACGTTCTGAACGTCGTCGTCGTCTTCAAAAGCCTCAATCATTTTGAGCACCGAAACACCCTCAGCAGTAGGCAATTCTTTCATATTGTTGGGGATACGTTGGAGCGATGCGTTGGTGGCTTCGATACCGAGTTCGTCGAGTTTCTTTTGGAAAGCGGTGAAACCTTCCATCGAAGTGTAAACGGTGAAGATAGTTTCGTCGTCTTCGTTGGTGTCGCGTTCGATGTCGTCGGCACCGGCTTCGATAAGTTCCATTTCAAATTCGTCGGGGTCTTTTCCGTTAACAGGGATAGTGAAAACGCCTTTGCGGTCGAAAAGGAACGAGAGACTGCCGTTGGTACCGAGGTTTCCGTTGCGCTTATTGAAAATAGAGCGGATAGATGCCACAGTGCGGTTGTTGTTGTCGGTGAGGCATTCAATAAATACAGCTACTCCGCCGGGAGCGTAACCTTCGAAAGTGATTTCCTGATAGTTGACACCTTCGCCGGTAGATTTAGAAATTGCTCTTTCGATATTATCCTTAGGCATCGAAACGCCTTTTGCGTTCTGGATAGCGGTGCGGAGACGTGGGTTGCCATCGGGATCGGGGCCGCCTTCTTTTACAGCCACTGCAATTTCCTTAGCAATGCGCGAAAACATAGCGGAGCGTTTTGCATCCAATGCGCCTTTTTTTCTCTTAATGGTTGACCATTTGTTATGTCCTGACATAGTTGTTTACTGTTATAATGTTTCAAATTTAGGGAGAAAACGTTGTGTTTTCGGGGTGCAAAAATAAAAATTTTTGGTAATTTATTAAAAAAAAGCAAAAAAAAACGGGCCGCAAATAATTTTTTGCGGTCCGATTTTTTTAACAAATTAAGCAAGTCTTGTTTAAGACTACTCGTCAGAACTTGACATTGCTACTACGTAACTCATTGTATCGAAGTGTTCCTCCTCTACAACATCCATTTTTCTACCTCGGAGCAATACCGAGAGCCAAAGGCTAAGTTTCGACTTACGTTCCTCAACAGAGGTTTCTTTGTTAAATCCAAGTTTTAATTTCAATCGTCTCATTTTCTTAAAATTTTAGTTATTAAATAAAGTTTGTTGTTGTTTTTTAATTATTACGATGCAAAGATAATAAATGTTTCGTAAAAATGCAAATATTTTTATGCTTTTTTTTTATTTTTTTATTAAATATTTTCAGAAAGCAATTACAAAGGCAAATATAACTAATTCTAACTAATTGATATTATGATGCTTATCTATTATTCCTAATAATTTATAAATTATTAGAAATAAATGCAAATAAATGTTAATTATCAAAAAAATAATTAGTTTACAGCGATTTATGGAAAACTAAGGCAAAAAAAGGCGGATGTCCTCTCAACATCCGCCTCTTAACAATAGCACATCACATTAGGCTATATGCCTACAAACTAACAATCTGAATCAGAATTTAATGCTACAATATAACTCATTGTGTCAAAATGTTCTTCTTCTACAATTTTTGCATTTTCGCCACGGAACAATACCGAAAGCCAAAGCAAAAGTTTCGATTTACGCTGTTCAATTTCTGTTTCTTTGTTAAACGCAAGTTTTAATTTCAATCGTCTCATTTTCTTAAAATTTTAGTTATTAAATAAAGTTTGTTGTTGTTTTGTTATTAATTACGATACAAAGATATGAGATGTTTCAACAAAATGCAAATATTTTACGTTAAATAATTGTTAAATATTACAATTTAACAATAAAATGATTGAAAATGAACAAAATTGAGCATAAAATAGAAAGTAAAGGTAAAGAAATAATATAGTATGATATAGTAAATGTATCAGTTGAATGATAATTGGTTTCTCAAAATTAGATAATATTGATGGAAATAAATTAGGATGGGCATTTGAAAATATAAAAAACTCAAAAAAATGATTTAATAAGAAAAAGGTTGTTTTAAAACATACACTTTATATATATAGTAAATAGATTTGCAAAAAAGTTGAAACAGAATAGCCGATATGGTAAACCGAAACGCATTTAAAACGTATACATTTTTATTAACAACAAAAAAGAGACAATATGATTTTAAACAAAAAAATTGAGATAATCTGCCGAAATACAGGCATTACTAAAACATACGACATTGGCATCACGCTTGCCGAAATTGCCGAAGACCAAAAGATTATTCTTAAACGCCCGATTCTTGGCGCAAAGGTCAACAACAAAATCAAAGAATTGAACTACAACGTGTTCAAACCCAAGGTTGTGGAGTTTTTTGACATTCTCGACCCAGATGGTCAAAGGCTATACCGCCGCTCGCTAAAATTTATTTTTATCAAGGCTGTGGCTGATATCCTGCCCGAACTGAATGTTAATATCGAACACTCTATCAGCAAGGGTATCTACTGCGAACTCAAAACCAAAAACGGCGACGACTACAAACCTACCGCACAGCAAATCAGCGACATCAAAGAACGGATGAAAATTATTGTTAAAAACAACCTTCCGTTTGAACGCCGCGAAATTTTGTCGAGCAAGGTGGCTGAGATTTACAGCAAAATGGGATTGAACGAACGTGTGGATATTTTCAAAAAACGCGCACGGCTATACTCGTCGATGTACTTTTTGGAAAATGCCTGCGACTATTTCTATGGCTACCTCGCACCGTCCACAGGAAGCATTACCACATTCGACCTTATTCCATACTACGACGGCGTGCTTTTGCAACATCCCACCGATTACGAAAAAATGGAGATTGCCCCGCTTGAAATGCAGGAAAAACTTTTTGAGGTGTTCCGCGAAAATAAGCAATGGGTTAAACTATTAAAAATTAATACAATAGATAGCATCAATAAATCTGTTGATTCAGGTGATTGCGGACTTATTATCAAACTCGGCGAGGCATTGCAGGAGAAAAAAATCGCCGAAATTGCCGAAACCATCAAGCAAAAACAAAATACAAAATTGGTGCTGATTGCAGGTCCGTCGTCGTCGGGAAAAACCACATTCTCAAAACGTTTGTGCGTGCAACTCGGTGTTTGCGGACTTAAACCCGTGCAGATTTCGCTCGACAACTATTTTGTAAACCGTGAGGATACTCCCAAAGACGAAAATGGCGAATACGATTTTGAAGCGTTGGAGGCTCTTGACTATGAGCAATTTGGCAACGATATGCTCGCTATGATGGAGGGCAAGGAGGTGGAAATGCCCACATTCAATTTCCAAACAGGACGCCGCGAATACAAGGGCGACAAACTTACGGCTTGTCCCGAAACGGTGTTTGTAGTAGAAGGCATCCACGGCTTGAACCCAAAACTGAGCGAGAAAATTCCCGCCGAAAACAAATACAAGATCTACGTTTCGGCTCTCACACAGGTGGCTATCGACTCGCACAATAGAATCCCCACCACCGACAACCGTCTGCTGCGCCGCATTATACGCGATTACCGCTACCGTCATTACAGCGCAGAGGAAACAATAAAACGTTGGCCATCAGTGCGCAGAGGCGAGGATAAGAATATTTTCCCGTTTCAAGAGGAGGCTGACGTAATGTTCAACTCGGCACTGCCATACGAACTCGGTGTAATCAAGCGTTACGCAACGCCTATTCTGCGGGGAGTAAACGAAACCACATCAGAATACAGCGAGGCACAGCGTTTGCTCAAATTTCTCTCGTATTTCCGCGAAATACCAGACGATGAGATACCTCCAACAAGTATTTTGAGAGAATTTTTAACAGGAAGTTCGTTTCATTATTAAACAGATAAAACACGAAAAAAAAGAGCAACCGCAAAAGCGATTGCTCTTTTTTATTATACTATTAGCCAATTACTTAACTTATTAAAAAGCCTCAGCCACTTTCTGCGCAAAATCTGCCAATGATGGGTCGCGGGCGCCCATAAGGAGGATGATGTCGCCGGGTTGGGCGGTGGAGCGGATGGCGGGGATGATGTCGTTGCGGTTTTCGATGTAGAGGGCATTTTTACCGAGGGCGGTGAGAGAGTCGGCAAAGGTGCTTGCTGAGAATGATTGGTCGGCTGTGCCACCGGCGTAGTATATTTTTGAGAAAATAATGCGGTCGTCGAGACGGAGAAGGGCGGCGAGACGCTCGATAAGTTCGTCTTTCATCATACGCGAGGGGGCGAAACCGTGGGGCTGAAACCACGCAATAACACGTTTGCTGATAGCCTGACACGCCGAAATGGAGGCTGAAATTTTGGCAGGATTGTGGGCAAAATCATCCATAATAACGATGCCGTTTTTATTGGCAATCACACGGTTGCGGCGATAAATACCTTGATACTGAGCAAGGGCGGCGGCAGAATCATTGTCGTTGATGCCAAGCACACGAGCCACAGAAATGGCTGCCATAGCGTTTTCCATATTGTGGCGACCTATCACATTGATTTTAAAGCGAGTATCGCCACAAGTGAACTCAATGCTGTCGGGATTTTGCACAAAATCCTCGGCATTGTTTCCAGCCAAGCCTCGACACGAAAAATCGTTGACAATATCAATCGAAAGCGATGCAGAGCGTTCGTTGTCTTGATTGACAATCAGATTGTTGCGAGTGTTGTGGGCAAAAGCAGTAAAAAGTTGCATAAGTTCGGGAATCTCCTTATGGTCACGGTCGATATTGAGAATTACGCCGATAGAAGGACGATAATTTTTTATAGTTCCGTCGGATTCGTCAGATTCAATAACAAGATAATCGCTGCTACCCACGGCGGCATTGCCTATTTTGCCTTGGTTTTGAAGTTCCACAAGTCCCGCGCCCGAAATGAGCGACGGAGAAAAACCGCATTTTTCTAAAATGCAGTAAATCATTGCAGTAGTGGTAGATTTTCCAGATGTTCCGCTAACGGCGATTGTCTTGCTTTTAAGAGCGATGTCGGCGAGCAACTTGCTGCGGTGCAGGATTCTAAGATTGTTTTTAACGGCAAAAGCATATTCGGGAACGGTGTCTTCAATGGCAGTGGAAACCACCACGCAATCTGTGTCAAGGTCGGGAACGGTCTCGCCTTGGTTATAACATTTTATACCTTCGGCTTCGAGTTTTTGTTTTGTATCCTGACCTTCGGGAGATGCAAAAATACGGTCGGAACCACTTACTTCGCGACCTTTTCCCCTAAGGAATTGAGCAATTGCGCTCATTCCGCTACCGGCAATGCCTATAAAAAAATATTTATTTTTCATTTTTAATTTCCTCGTTAAATTGTTTGCGTTGTTTTTTTCGTTGTTTTTCTTCGATATGATGTTTAATACTAATTACGTCTTTAATTTTGGATGAAAGTTTGCGTTCGTCTTTTTGTTCCTTGCTCTCAAACCCGGCGGTAGCCTTTGCGCCAGACAGCACAGATTGAATCCAATACGACGAAAAACTCTTGTGCGGGTCGCGTTTGGCGTAAATAAAACCCTTTTTAACGCGCGAAAGTTTGTGTTTGGGATTGTCGGTGCGAATGAGCGAATTGGCAAGAAACGACAACAATCCACGACGTTTTGGTTGAACACTATCGTGCTTATTTACAGAAAGTTTAAGTCCATTATAGCGAAATACCGACACACCAGACGAAGATTTATTATTGGAGGTAAACTCAATATCGGCACTCTTCATTACACCGTCGTCGATACGGGCAAAAAGGGCGTTTTCGAGAAACGGATTCATATCTGGAAGAAAAATCGTATCGGTCTGAGCCTTAACGATAAACTCGTCGGTGG
>JAFPYT010000059.1 GCA_017394445.1 Bacteroidales bacterium
ACCTCAAGTCGCATCGTGGGGTAAGGGGATGGTGGCTACATATTGATGTTGTGCTGTTGCTTTTTACTGAAAGCTGCTACTAACGACTCATAAATCTACCCTTAATCGTGTATTGGATGATAGTTGCGGATTTTAGGTATACAAAAAAAATGGCAATACAAGAATTATCAGTTGCTTAATTTTGTTGAACTCAAACCGTAAAAGTGCGAATTTAAAAATACTCCTTTACAGCAAATTCAAACTGTTGGATGAAGATTTAATACTGAACATAATGAACAACAACTTTTTCTGTTATAGGGCGTTTATGCCTACATAATTAATCCTATTTTTTAACCAAAATGCTACAACTATGAAGATATCAACACTTTTAACCGCAGTTGCGCTTGTGTCGGTGTGCTCATCTGCCGACGCACAAAATTGGGCCGACCGCCTTAAAGAAAAAGCCGAAAACGCCGCCAAGCGCACAGTTGAAGACAATGTGGAGCGCAAAACCGAACAAGCCGTTGACAACGCTATGAACCCCGGACGAAACAAAGACAAAAATTCTAACAAGGGTAAAAACAATCAAAGCAACGATAATGATTACAACGAGTCGGAAAACCAAGTAGACAACAATGCTCCGAAAAGCGACCCCCGCAATCCCAAGGCGCAGATTTCGTGGAACAGTTACGACTTTGTGGCTGGCGACGAAATCATCTTTGAGGACGACCAAGCCGGCGAACAAGTTGGCGAGTTCCCCTCAAAATGGGACGTTTTTGGCGGTTATGCGCAAATTGCCGAACTTAACGGTGTAAAGTGTATTTCGCTTTCCGACGATGGTGAAATCACTCCGCTATTCAACGACAACAAGCCCTACCTCACCGACCAATTTACTATTGAGTACGATGTTTACATTGTTTATGGTCCCGATTATAATACCGCATTCAATCCTCATAGTTGGCAAATTACTACTCACCTGCCTCACGGCGACAAAATTAGAAGCGATAATGGCGGTTTTAGTTTTCATCATCAGGTTTCTACCAATGAGGATGCTAAAACTACATTAAACGATGCATATTTCGGTTACTATTGGCCTGTGCCAAATAGTGATGAAACCCGTAGCGGTGATGCACGTCTCGATGGTGTGGCAGTTAGTGCTTGGCATCACGTGGCAATTTCGTTCAACAAACGCGCCTACAAGGTGTATTTCGACGAGCGCAGGGTGGTTAACATTCCCAACGCCGCCAAGCCGACTTACTTTTGGATTGGCTGCAATCAAAACGACGCCGTATTCTTCATAAAAAACGTCCGCATAGCCAAGGGCGCAGTGCCGCTTTACGACCGTATGTCTACCGACGGCAAAATTATCACCTACGGCATCACTTTCGACATTGGCAAATCTACCATCAAACCCGAATCTATGGGCGAAATCAACCGCATTGTTAAACTTATGGACGAGAATCCCGACCTAAAATTTGAGGTTCAGGGACATACCGACAATACCGGCAATGCAGCATCAAATCAAACCCT
>JAFPYT010000060.1 GCA_017394445.1 Bacteroidales bacterium
CAATATGCTTTACGAATGTTCTATTGATGAATACAACCTCCGTAAATTTTCGCCAGATTATTCGATTCATTTGTTGCAAGAAGCATTGAATTTGTCTAATAATTCAATGGATAAAGAGGAGATTAATAGTAAGATTGCTCTATTCCAAAAAAAGGCGGAAACAAAAAAGAATGATAATCCATCCGATGACGGCAAACTCCCAGATTGGTTTAATTTTATGATTGTTATTTTATTTCTAATATTTACTATACTATTAAGATGTTAAGAATGTTATTAATTAACTAAAATATAAAAACTTATGTCTACAACAATTCTTTCCGAAACCCCAGTTTTTGATTTAAGCGATGCCACAATTTGCTTAATTGCGCTAAGTGTTGCAGTGTTAGTGCTGCTGTTTTTACTTGTGCGGACTAAAATAAAAACCCGTGCCGCGATTATGAATAAAATTTCGGAACATTTAGAAAAAAAATCGCAGGAATCTGCCATTCCAGATCATTCGTTGGTGCTCAAAGTGGCTGACGAACTCATTAGGATAGAAGCCAATCTGTCTAAAATGGATCCATCGGTAAAAGGTTTCAAACAGATTTCTAAGGCTGTGGAGCGCATTAGAACTAATTTTGAGGCTTACGGCTACGAAATTGTGGATATGCTCGGCAAACCTTACGACGATGGAATGAAAGTTGTTGCCAATTTTGTAACCGACGAATCGCTCACACCAGGGGCGCAGGTTATTACTTCAATTTCAAAGCCGCAAATCAACTATAATGGTGTAATGATTCAATCGGCACAAGTTACTGTAAGTCAAAATATATAACACATCTCATAATGGCAAGATTAAAAATTGATTACGGAATCGACCTCGGCACCACCAATTCTTCTATTTGCAGAATCGAAAAGGGTTGTCCGGTAGTAATTAAATCAGATATTCTCAAAGACACTATGCCTTCGTGTGTCTCTATTAATAAAAAAGGCAGCACAAAAGTGGGCGACGCCGCTTACAACACTATGAAATCCGACAAGCGGCGCGCTACTAAAAGTTGGGAACAAGAGGCGTCGAACACCTACATTGAGTTTAAGCGTACTATGGGCACCGACAAAGAATATTTTTGCTCAAACTTAAACCATTCTTTCACATCCGAAGAACTTTCGGCAGAGGTGCTCAAAGCGTTAAAGGCTTTTGTTACCGACGAACAGTTCAACTCTGTGGTTATCACCGTGCCTGCCAAATTTACTGTAAATCAAAAAACTGCCACATTAGAGGCTGCCAAAATGGCGGGCTTTACCCACGTGGAACTTTTGCAAGAACCCATTGCGGCTTCGTATGCCTACGGTCTTACAAGCGATCAAAAAAACGGCGTTTGGATGGTGTTCGACTTTGGCGGTGGCACTTTCGACGCGGCTCTGCTCAAAGTAGAAGACGGAATTATGCAAGTGTTTGATACTGAGGGCGATAATTATCTTGGCGGCAAAGATCTTGACGCTGCCATTGTGGATAAAATCATTGTCCCTTATCTCAAATCTAATTACAAGATTGATAAGATATTAGCCGATAAGGAAAAAAACTTTGTGCTCCGCGAGGCAATGAAAACCTACGCCGAAGAGGTTAAAAATGTGCTTTCGTTTAAAGAGCGTGAGGATATTCTCTCTAATGTTGGCGACCTTGGCTACGACGACGAGGGCGAGGAAATTGAACTTGACCTAAGCGTTGCCCAAAATCAAGTGAATGATGCAATGCGTCCCGTGTTTCAAAAGGCTGTGGACATTTGCAAAACGCTTATGACGCGCAACAACCTTTCAAGTTTCGACCTCAACAAACTGATTTTGGTGGGAGGTCCTACACATTCGCCTCTGCTGCGTCAGATGTTGCGCGACCAAGTTACCTTCAATGTGGCTACCGATATCGACCCTATGACTGCTGTTGCCACAGGTGCCGCTCTTTACGCATCTACTATCGATAACAAGGATACCAATGTAGTGTTCGACGATGAAGTTGTAAAACTTAATGTGGGTTACGAACCTACCACTGTGGAACTTTGCGAATGGATTTCGGTAAAATTAGATAAAAAGAATTCTGGTGTAACTTGTCCCGACAAAGTAATGGTGGAACTTGTAAGAGCCGACAACGCTTGGTCGAGTGGCAAAACCGAAATCAACGAACGCGGCAACGTGTTGTTAACCAATCTTTTGTTTGGACGTTCCAACACCTTTATTATCAACACATACGATACATCTGGCAGACTTTTAAACTGTTATCCATCGCAGTTTACTATCCTTCAAGGTACGAGGGTAGGGGCGGCGGTGCTTCCATATTTTATCGGCATTGCCAAATGGGACGAGGATAAAGAAAAGGCTATCTTTATGGCTGCAAAGGGTTTGGAAAAAAACAAGCCGCTGCCCGCCAAGGGTGTTATCAACGGACTAAAAACCACTCAGCAATTGCGCTCGGGAGTATCTTCCGATGTGATTAGAATCCCCGTCTATCAGTGCGACGACAAGCCTGAACTCGGCCGCACAGCTGAACTTTACGAATATGTGTCGGACGTGCTGATTACAGGCGATGAAATTTCTTCTTTTATCCCACGCCACAGTCCTGTGGATTTAACCCTTTCGGTAGACACGTCGGAACAAATGACCTTGGAAGCCTATTTCCCTTCGGTGGATGTTACTGTTACCAAGGTGCTTGATACCGATAAGAAACAATCTGAACAAGAGGCAGAACAAAAAATAGAGCAGATGATTGCCTTGGCTCGAAAATCGATTTACAATATTGAAGAAAGCGACGCAGAAACCACAAGCCTCTTTAACGAACTCAGTGATATAGAGAAAGAAAACCGCAACAACTCTGAACGGAAACGTGTTTTGCAAAACGTTAAAAAACTGCTTCGCAAGATAGAGGATAAAGACCGCATTTATGAATGGGACCGTATTTATCGTCAACTTACCACCAAAATGGCAGAATTAACCGAAGCCGACAAAGAAAATGGCGACGAGAGCGACCATCTCAATACAAAGCATTTCGCTTCGCAAATTAATAAACTTGCTGTTTATAAAGATGTTACTTTGGCAAAAGAACTGCTCGGGCAGATTAAAGAGATGACTTGGCGACTTACCGCTGTGAATACAATGACGCATTTAATGAACCAACTCAGTATGCGTTTTTATGATTATCCGTGGACAAATGAGGCAAGAGCACGCCAACTTATCAACAAAGGTGTGGAAATATCGCTCAACAAACCTTCAAGGTCGGCACTTTATTCTATTGTTGAGCAACTTACAACGCTTCTGCCCGAAAAAGCAAAACAAAATCTCGCTAACGGACTTTTAAAATAAACGATTTATGTTGATAGGTTTATAATACAAAAAAAAATCTTGCCGAATAAAAAAAAAACTCTACCTTTGCCGAAATTTCTAAATGACCGCATTTATGGAAGAAAATTTGCGCTACGGACAACGTGGAGTGTCGGCTTCTAAAACCGATGTCCACAACGCCATTAAAAATATCGATAAGGGATTGTTTCCCAACGCTTTTTGCAAGGTTGTTCCTGACATTCTTTCGGGCGACCCTGAATATTGTGTAATAATGCACGCCGACGGAGCGGGTACTAAATCGTCGCTCGCTTACGCCTATTGGAAAGAAACCGGCGACCTCTCTGTTTGGAAGGGTATCGCTCAGGACGCTCTTATTATGAACGTCGACGACCTTATCTGTGTGGGCGCCACCGACAATATTCTTGTTTCGTCTACTATCGGACGTAATGCCAACTTGATTTCCGGCGCGGTTATCTCCGAAATTATCAACAGCACCGACCAATTGTTTAAGGAGTTGCAGCAAGCCGGCATTGGCATAATTGGTACAGGCGGCGAAACTGCCGACGTTGGCGACCTTGTGCGCACCATAATTGTCGACAGCACAGTGGTTTGCCGTATGAAACGCAGCGATGTGATTTCGTGCAACATCAAGCCCGGAAACGTTATAGTGGGTCTTGCTTCGTTTGGTCAGGCTACTTACGAAACCGCTTACAATGGCGGCACAGGCAGCAACGGACTTACTTCGGCTCGTCACGACGTGTTTTCTAAGAGGGTAGGGGAGAAGTATCCCGAAACCTACGACCACGCCATCAACCCCGAACTTGTATATTCTGGCTCGTATTTCCTTACCGACAAAATCGACGGACTGAGCGTAGATGCAGGTAAACTTGTTCTCTCGCCCACAAGAACTTACGCCCCCGTAGTTAAACAAATACTTGATGCTCACCGCAGCCAAATTGCAGGTATGATTCACTGCTCGGGCGGTGCACAAACCAAGGTTATCAACTTTATCGACAAGGTAAATGTGGTAAAAGACAACCTTTTCGACACTCCTCCGCTATTCTCAATTATTCAAAAAGAGAGCGGCACACCTTGGCGCGAAATGTTCAAGGTTTTCAATATGGGACACCGTTTTGAAATCTACACCGATGCCGACACCGCGCAGGATATTATAAAAATTTCGCAGTCGTTTGGTATCGACGCCAAAATCATCGGACACGTGGAAGCCGCCGACAAAAAGCAAGTTACAATCCGTAGTCAATACGGCGAATTTATTTACGAATAATCTACACATTATAATAAAATGGCAGAAAACCTTATACTCGCCAAACTCGAAGGCGTAAAACAGCGTTTCGACGAAGTGCAAAAACTCGTCAACGACCCCGACGCTATGTCGGATATGAAACGCTATGTGGCTCTCAACAAAGAGTTTAAAGAACTTGAACCGCTTATACATACATACGAAGAGTACAAAACCGTGCTTGCCAACATCGATGAGGCAAAAGAGATTCTCAAAACCGAAACCGACGAAGAAATGCGTCTGATGGCAAAAGAGGAACTCGATTCGCTCACCGAAAGTCTTCCCGCCCGCGAAGAGGAGATTAAAATTATGCTTCTCCCAAAAGAGGCTGAGGACGACAAAAACGCCATTGTGGAAATCCGTGGCGGTACAGGTGGCGACGAGGCTGCAATCTTTGCCGGCGACCTCTACCGTATGTACTCCAAATATTGCGAAAAACGCCGTTGGAAAATCGAAGTGTCGCGCTTTACCGAAGGCACTATGGGCGGCTACAAAGAGATTGTGTTTACTGTTTCGTCGAGCAACGAAGGCGTTTACGGTATCCTCAAATACGAATCGGGCGTTCACCGCGTGCAGCGTGTGCCGCAAACCGAAACTCAGGGACGTATCCACACCTCGGCAGCATCGGTTGTGGTATTGCCTGAGGCTGGCGAGTTTGATATCGAACTCAATCCCGCCGACATCCGCAAAGATACCTACTGCTCGTCGGGTCCCGGTGGTCAGAGCGTAAACACCACATACTCTGCCATCCGTCTTACCCACATTCCTTCGGGTATTGTGGTAACATGCCAAGACGAAAAATCGCAGTTGAAAAACCTCGACAAGGCTATGAAAGAACTCCGCAGCCGCTTGTACGCTATGGAGTATCAAAAATACCTCGACAGCATATCGTCGCAGCGCAAAACTATGGTTTCTACTGGCGACCGTAGTGCAAAAATCCGTACCTACAACTATCCGCAGAGCCGTGTTACCGACCACCGTATCAACCTCACGCTCTACAATCTTCCCGCAGTAATGGACGGCGAAATCGACGAACTTATCGAAAAACTGCAAATCGCCGAAAATGCAGAACGCCTCAAAGCAAGCGGATTCGACGAATAAAAATATTTTCCGTTATCAACAAAATTGGTAACATTTTTGCTTAATAACATTTTTGGATAACAAAAACAACAAACATATAGAGATGAATTACCGCGACATTTACAATAAGATACAGAAAAAGAATTCGTTTCTCTGTGTGGGTCTTGACACCGACATCACCAAGATTCCCGATTGCCTTTTGCGCGAAAAAGAACCTATTTTTGAGTTCAACAAGCGCATAATTGATGCCACACAACAATTTACAGTGGCCTACAAACCCAACACTGCATTTTATGAGTCGATGGGTGTTGAAGGTTGGCGCGCATTGCAAAAAACCGCCGAGTATATCAAAAAAGAGTACCCTGGCATTTTCCTCATAGCCGACTGCAAACGTGGCGACATTGGCAACACATCTAAAATGTATGCCCGCACATTTTTTGAGCAGATGCCTTTTGATGCGGTAACAGTTTCGCCTTATATGGGTCGCGATTCGGTAACGCCTTATCTCGAATACGATGGCAAATGGGTTATTATCCTTGCCCTCACTTCAAACCCGAGCGCATCTGATTTCCAAGTTATTCAAGAAAAAGAATCCAACGAATATATATTTGAAAAGACCCTCAAATACGGTCAACTTTGGGGTTCGCAAGATCAGATAATGTTTGTCTGCGGTGCTACACAGGCTTACAAATTCCAACAGGTAAGAAAAATCGCCAAAAACAATTTCTTACTTGTCCCCGGCATTGGCGCACAAGGTGGCAGCCTCGAAGACGTGGCATTTTACGGTATGAACGAGAGTTGCGGTTTGCTTGTAAACTCATCTCGTCAAATCATCTACGCAAGCAATGGCGAAGACTTTGCCGAAAAAGCCGCCGAGCAGTGCGAACAATTGCAGATTACAATGAAAAAAATGTTAGAAGACAACAAGGCCCAGCAGCGTCGTTAACCACGCGGCGGGATATTTTCGAAAAGGATTAATTGGTTTTTATTACCGGCAGTCAGTGATGATTAGACGGTTTTTTTTTAGGTATCGATGTTTATTTTATATATTTATTTTTTTTGTTGTATTTTTATATTTTTGTCCCATCTTTATTGTTAACTAATTTATAAATAAAAATGGAAAACATTCAACTAACCCCTAAGGAGAAACTCTCCTACGAAAAACCAACAATCGAAGTTATAGAACTTATAGAACCATTGCAACTGCTCGCTCAGAGCAACCCAGCAAGTAGAGGCAACTATCAAAAAAAACAGTGGTAGTTATCAATTATTACTTTTTATTTCATTAACAAAAAAACATTCTAAATATGCAAAACAATTTAATGAAAGCCGCTATTGTGCTTGCAGCAGTAGCCACCCTTGCCGCTGCTTGTAAAACCACCGAAGATGATTATCAACCTGCTGCAAACACTGAGACAAATGCAGTGGCGCAAACATTTACTATTGATATCCCTGCGTCGATTAATGGCAATAATTCTATTAGCAAGTCTATGACTATATCAAACGACGACTCTCCTTCATGCCGTTTTGAAGCTTCAGAAAAAGTTTATGTTTATAATAAAAGTAAACAGGATTATTTGACTGGTACTCTCAGCCCTACAAATATCAGTTCTGATGGACAGTCGTGTGTTATTTCGGGTGAAGTCACCGGAACTGTAGAAGCTAACGACGAACTTGAATTCTACTACAATGCTAACAATTTCGAGCAATATTATGCTTATCGGAATAATCTCAAATACGAAGAGCAAAATGGTACAAAAACTAATTTACTTGATGCTGGCATGGCTGCAGGTATTAAGGTTGTAAGCGTTGAGCAAAATGGTAAGTTTACACTTGATAAAGATCTTGACTTCAAAATGATGCAATCGATGTTCAAATTTAAGTTTACGTCAAATAATCAGCCTGTCAAGGTCAAAACTCTTATTATCAACTCTGAATATTCATCAATTTACGCTTTTTACCAACCTTATTATTCTCAAGCTTATCAAGAACAAGGAGTGCTTTTGTTCCCCACTTCACCTTCTTCTGATTATCTTTATGCTGCTTTATGTATTAATGAAAACCTAAGTACAAGTGATGATGCACTCACTTTTATTGTTGAAGATGATAAAGGAGTTTTGTATAAAGGTGAAGCAGCAGCTCCTGAAGGTGGATTCAAAAACGGCAATTATTACTATAAAAATACCGCCATTGCTCTTACTAAATTTGGACAGCTGCCTACTTTTACAGCTATTTCTAATATTGATGCAGAATATTCAGGCTTAACCAAAAAAGAAGAAATCGTATATAGTGTTGAATATGATGATATTTGGTCTGATTGTAAATTCAAACTTTCAGGCATAAGTCAGGGTTGTATGTTCCATTGTACTTCTACAAATACTACAATTGTTACAATCGAAGGCTTAAGTGCTACTTATGATCAGGACGAAGTCTTTATTGCTTGTAGTTGGGGATCTCTCACCCTCGATATAAAAGGAGATAATTCTATTTCGTGCCCCAATAATGACTACTGTTTTGGCAATGTGACGTTAACTGGAAATGGTACTCTCACTCTGACTGCAAAAAAATCTGAATATAAAGGCTTTTATGATAACACTTATACTGTTGCTAATGGTTGTAATGTTACTTGCAGCGATGCTACCGATAACGGTGATGGTACATATTCATGGACATATACCATATCAGGTAACTAATCTGTATTTTTAGTTCATTTAAATGATAATAGCGGTGTGCCTACGGTGCACCGCTTTTTTTGTTCTATTTTGCTAAACCGTATCCACCGCCACTATGCATGCGGCAAAATATCCTGCACCATTGTCTGATATTTTGCCGAAAAAGCCGCCGAGCAGTGCGAACAATTGCAGATTACAATGAAAAAAATGCTCGAAGATAACAAGGCCCAGCAGCGTCGTTAACCACGCGGTAGGTATTTTCGAAAAGGAATATATTTTTTATTGGTTAATTAAAAAAGCCGGAATGTTTAATACAATCCGGCTTTTCTTATTATTAGTTTAATGAGGATTATTGACGTTGATAAACAATAGTGCCAATAAAATATAATGGATCGTTGTAAATTAATGTTAATTTGTTATCTTTAAGTGTAATTGTTGATGTTGTTGAACCATAAATAGTTGCTCGTGTTAATATGTTGCCTTCAATGTAATAACTACCATTTATTTCCTCCTGCTCTCCATATATATCAGTGATTTCTTTTATTTTGTTGTCTGTAAATTCCAGAATTGAATAATATGAATCATTCGCATTAGTTACAGTGTTATCATATTCGTATGTTACAGCTTTCCACTTACCTTTCAATAAAGAAATTGGTATATAATCAATATCATCTTCGGGTGATGTTTCTTGACGTTGAAAAACTGTTTTGATTATATGACCCTCTTCTTCCTCATAGAGGCATAATGTATTTCCACTTACTTTGGCTGCTTTTGTTTCGTCGTGAAAGGTAATTTTGTTGCCATCAATAGTGTATAAATCAGTATATTCATTCTCCAAATAATTATCACCAGTTATAAATTTTCTTGTTAAAGCAATGTCCGAAAATATAAGAAGCTCATATTCATCTGTGAGCGGCATTTCTAATTTTTTACCTGGCGCAAATGAATAAACTTCTTGTACTGCTTTCCAAGTTCCAACCAATGATGATGAAGGTATTGCCACATTTTCAATAATGTCCTCGTCTTCTTTAATGGTTCTAAATGAAACAGTGTTGCTTTCTCGTTGTAATACTAAAGTCATTGTAGTTTTTTCAAAATCAACATCTTGAAGATTCCAAAAATAATTGTTATTGAAACTCAATGATAATGTATTACCTTCTATTTTGTATGTTGGCGCAGAGTCCATAGCTATAATTTTATCACCGTCAATAGTGATTAAAGTGCTAAATCTAGTTTTAGAACTACCTGTTTCATAAATATTTATAGTTCTTAAATCAAGGAAATCTTCGTTGATTTCTAAAAGTGTGTAATTATTGTTATTGGATTCTTCCTTTTTATCTACGCCATCCGTGGTAAATATAGTGTAGAGAGATTTCCAAGTACCTATTAATTCGTTTGTTTTGGTAGTGTTATTGCCTTTGTCATCGTCTTTCTTCTCGTCTTTATTCACATCTTTTTCTTCTCCTTTGTCTTCTTTGTTACGGTCATTGGTGACATCTACGTTGATATCATCGTTGTCATCTTTGCTGCAAGAGGTAGTTAATGTGCAAAACAATGCCATCATTAGGCAAATGAATGTTAAATAGTGTCTTTTTTTCATGTTGCTTTGTTTTAAATTATTTTATAGAATTTGCAATATTACTATTTTGTTTGCATTTTACCAACTATTTTTGCTTATAAATAGTCAATGCTTTAGTTACTTAGCATATACCGTATCCACCGCCACCGTACATGCCGCAAAGAAACCGGCGCCATTGGTAATGTTGGTATGCAAATTTCCATGAGCCTCGTCAAAAAAGCCACCGCACCATTTGGTTTCGGTGAGCAACGAGCGGAGAAATAGTTCGTAGTTGCGGTCGATTGAATATTTGCGTTCTATCACCATTGTACCTTGTGGAAAAACAGTTTTTTCGGTTTTGGGGGCAAATAGTTGGCTCACATCTACCGATGTAAGCGAATAGTAATAAAGTCGCGCCTTGGTGAATTTTGGGTCTTTCATATTGTAGCCTTCTATTCCGCTCCAATCCAAATCTACCGTGTACATTGCGGGATTGTCTGCCACAAAACTTTCTGCCACGTGTTGTATGCTCATCATTCCGTCTTCACCTTTTGCAAAAGTGATTTTTTCGGGAGGCGTAACGGGCATCATTGTGCTTTCGGCGGTGTAGGTTACGCTGTTGTATTTTATGTTTAGGTAATAAACATTTCCTGCAATTCCAATAAACGGATATTCAGACACATACATACCGAGATTTAAAGTATCTTCTAAGTAGTAGTACGAACTGTCGTTTGATGCCGTAACAGCTACTTTTGCCCCTGAAACTGGCAATCGTTTGTTGTTTTGATAGTTCGACACTTGCGACACGTAGATTATCTGCCTTTTGTTTTCGTTGGTAATCATACCCTCGATTACTATTGTGGTGTCTTTGGGTTGTTCAAGATAAAAGTCGTATTTGTGTACGCAACCTTGAACCATAAAAAAGGCACAGACCACCGCTGATAAAACTAACAAGATATTGGGACGGGTGATCTGTGCCATACTATGGAAACGAAAATTTAAAAATCTTCTACAGATTCGGAGAACGAGTTGTTGATCTCTGATTCTAATGTCTCGTTGCTGCCGGCATCGTCGTTGCATCCGGCGTTGGCGTTGTATCCGGCGGGAGCTTCAAACTTGTCGTCACGAGAGTATATTTGCGACAGCACTGGGTCGTCGTAAACTTTTTTCATATAGATTCCCCAAGCTGGCAGAGCCATACGCGATCCTTGACCAAGTTCGCCGTTTGAGAACTGGATTGAGCGTTCCTCGCCGCCTGCCCATACGCCAGTAACGAGTTTTGGAGTAATGCCCATAAACCATCCGTCGGCGCAGAGGTTGGTGGTTCCTGTTTTGCCTCCTATATCGTTGGTGAGTCCGAAATCGCGACGAAGACGACCAGCAGTACCGCCTTGGACTACGCCTCGGAGCATTTCCACCATCTTGTAGGCTGTGGTTTCGTCGATGGCTTCTTGGTGTTTGGCAGTGAATGATGCTATCTCGTTGCCGTTTTTGTCCTCAATTCTGAGCACCATCACGGGCGATGTGTACATACCTTTGTTGGCAAATCCGCAGTAGGCTGCCACCATCTCTTTAAGTTTGATTTCACCAGCGCCCACGCATATCGAATACACGGGGTCGATGGGAGCGGTGATACCAAGCATGCGCACAAGGTTGATAACCTGTTCGGGTGATGTTTGTTTCAATGCCCAAGCCGAAATCTGGTTGAGCGAGAGGGCAAGACCTGTTTTGATGGTAATCATCTGGTTGTCTTTCGACGATGATGAGTAGCGCGGAGTGTAAGTGGGAGGCTCTTGTCCAGCAGGCATTTCAAACGAGTAAGGCACGTTTGCTACCTTGTGGCAAGGTTGGAATCCGTGCATCATAGCCATTGTGTAGATAAACGGCTTGAATGTGGAACCTACCTGACGACGACCGAGCGACACGTGGTCGTATTTAAAGAACTGGTAGTTGATACCGCCTACGTATGCGCGTACATAACCTGTTCCGGGCTCCATACTCATCATACCGCAGCGGATAAACGATTTGAAATATTTTATTGAGTCCAAGGGCGACATCACTGTGTCCTTGATTCCGTGCCATGTGAACACGGTCATTTGTGTGGGAGTGTTAAACTCCTTCATTATTTCGATTGAATCCTTACCTGCTTTGATTCCGGCTCTCCAGCGGTCGGTGTGCTTGATTGCAGAGTTCATAATCTGGTCAATCTGCTTTTTGTTGAGTCGCCAGCTGAACGGAGGATTCTTCAAACGTTTCATTTCTATGCGGTTAAATAGATCCTGAACTGCATCGTTTTTGCCTCCGCTAACAGTTTTGTAACCCTTGCCCATGTGCATTTCCACTGCTTCTTCGGCGTACTGCTGCATACGCGAGTTGATGGTAACGTAGATTTTCAAACCATCGTTGTATATATTATAAGGTGTGCCGTCGGGTTTTTGATTTTTGTTGCACCATCCGTAAAGCGCATTATCTGCCCAGTTGGTAGAATCCTCGCGGAATTGTTCGGTCTGCCACGATGCGTAGTTTTTGCGGTCTGGTTTTTTTGCGGTCATAGTGGTACGGAGAAATTCGCGGAAATATGTTGCATAACCTTCGATGTGAGTCTGTTGCGAGTAGTGAATTACCAATTCTATCTTTTTGAGCGAATCGTATTCAGCTTTGCTCAGCATTTTGTAACCGTTGATTTCGTTGAGGTCTTTCTGATATTTTTCAATCTGCGAAAGCACTGTGTTGCGGCGCATTACCGAATTTTTTGGGTTGGTCTTGGGACTGTATTTGGTAGGTGCTTTGAGCAATCCCACCAACACTGCCGCCTCTTCTAATTTGAGGTCGTTGGGGTTTTTTGCAAAAAATATCTTAGATGCTGACTGAATACCGAAAGCGTTGTGACCGAATCCTACAGTGTTGATGTACATTACCATAATTTCGTCTTTGGTGTAGCGGCGTTCGAGGCGGAGGGCTGTAACCCATTCTTGAAGTTTCATCACCACCTTGCCGAGCAATCCTGACGGGCGTTCGTGGTCGCGCATATTATAAAGGTTTTTGGCAAGCTGCTGGCTGATGGTACTACCACCACCCGAAGCTGAGTGTCTTGTTACCAAACCTTTGACCACGCGTAAAAGTGCTTGAAGGTCGATTCCCACGTGGTCGTAAAACCTTACATCCTCGGTTGCGAGCAGAGCGTTTACCACATTTGGCGATACATCTTGAAACTCGATAACCGTGCGGTTTTCTTTGTAATACTTTCCTAACAATACTCCGTCCGACGAGATAACTTCCGATGCAAGGTTGCTGCTCGGGTTTTCAAGTTCTTCAAACGATGGTATGTATCCTACTTTTTCGGCTGAGATCAGAGCCAAAAGAATTCCTGCCGATATTGCGGGTATCAAAAAGCCCGCCCAGCACAGCAGAACTATTATTCTTCGTGTTTTTTTTGTGAGTTTCATCTTGTTTTTCCTTTAAAATCAATCGCAAATATACAAAAAATCGGAAATTAAAAAAAAATTTGTCAGTGCTTTGCTTTTTTTGTTATTTTGCACCCGAATTTAATTGGCGTATTGTTTGTACGCGGAACAGCCGTTTTAAAACTAAATATAAAAACTCAGATGGCAAAGAATTTAGTAATAGTGGAGTCTCCTGCCAAGGCAAAGACTATCAGTAAGTTGCTCGGTAGCGACTATCTTGTTAAACCAAGTTTTGGACACATTCGCGACCTCTCTAAAAAGAAGTACGGCGTTGACCTCGAAAACAATTTCGAGCCCGTCTACGAAATCGACCCCGAAAAAAAACACGTGGTCGCCGAACTTCGCAAAGATGTAAAAGCAGCCGAAACTGTTTGGCTCGCATCCGATGAAGACCGTGAGGGGGAGGCCATAGCGTGGCATCTCGCGGTGGTTTTAAAACTCCCGATTGAATCTACAAAGCGTATTGTTTTTCACGAAATAACCAAAAACGCCATTCAAGACGCGGTTAAGTCGCCGCGAACTATCGACATCAACCTTGTTAACGCTCAGCAGGCTCGCCGTGTGCTCGACCGTCTTGTGGGTTTTGAACTAAGCGAAGTGCTTTGGAAAAAAGTTAAAAGCGGTCTCTCCGCAGGTCGTGTGCAGAGCGTGGCTGTTCGCCTTATTGTAGAGCGCGAACGCGAAATCCTTGCTTTCAAGGTTTCCGACTATTTTAAGGCTATCGCTCAGTTTGCCACTCCCCAAGGCAGTTTCAAGGCTGAATACAATGGCAAGTTAGATAATCAAAAACAAGCCGAAGAGTTTCTCAATAGTTGCAATGGTAGCGGATTCGCAGTTAAGAGCGTGGAGGTTAAGCCCGGCAAAAAATCGCCCGCTCCGCCTTTTACCACAAGTACTTTGCAACAAGAGGCAAGCCGCAAACTCGGTTTCTCGGTTAGCCAAACTATGGCGCTTGCTCAGAGCCTCTACGAAGACGGCTTTATTACATATATGCGTACCGACAGCGTAAACCTCAGTTCGTTTGCCGTTAACGCAGCCAAAGAGTTCATTACCAAAGAGTATGGCGAAAAATATTCTAAGCCACGCGCATTTAAAACCAAAACTAAAGGCGCACAGGAGGCTCACGAGGCTATCCGTCCCACCACAATGCGCACCGTGGTAAGTCAGAAATACGACGAGCAGCGTCTCTATGATATAATTTTCAAACGCACCATCGCCAGCCAGATGAGCGATGCCGTTATCGAAAAGACCACAGCTGTAATCGAAGCCGATAAAAACAAGGCAGAATTTACAGCTTCGGGCGAAGTGGTAAAATTCGACGGTTTCCTCAAAGTTTATCACGAAGGCACCGACGACGAAAATGTTGCCGACGAACAACTTTTGCCGCCGCTAAAAGCTTCTGAAAATCTGAATCTTGACCTCATTGAAATAAACCAACGCTTTACCCGTCCGCCTGCCCGCTACACCGAGGCAAGCCTTGTAAAACGTTTGGAAGAACTCGGCATCGGCCGTCCGTCTACTTACGCACCTATTATTACCACTATTATCAAAAGGGGTTACGTGCTTAAAGAAGACCGCCAAGGCACTGAGCGCAATTATGTTTGCCTAACACTCAAAAACGGTAAGATTACTACCAAGACCAAAAAAGAGAACACAGGCTACGAAAAGAACAAACTTTTCTCGTCGGATATTGCAATGGTAGTAACCGATTTCTTGTTGGAGCATTTTACCGATGTAATGGACTACAACTTTACCGCCTCAGTAGAAAAAGAGTTCGACGAAATTGCTGAGGGCAATCTCGAATGGGCTAAGATGATCAACTCGTTTTATTCGCCTTTCCACGTTTCTACCCAAAAGAGCATCGAAGACGGCGAACGCAATACAGGCGAACGTGTGCTCGGCACCGACCCCAAGACTGGCAAGGTGGTTTCAGCACGTATCGGACGTTTCGGACCTATCATCCAACTTGGCGAAAAAGACGACAGCCCTGTATACGCATCGCTGCCAAAAGACCAGCATATCGAAAACCTCACTCTCGAAGACGCACTCGCATTGCTCAACAACGAACAAGGCGGACGTCTGCTTGGTACCGACCCTGAAACCGGTAAAAATGTCTACGCTCGTGTAGGTCGTTTCGGGCCTATGGTTCAACTTGGCGAAACCAACGACAATCCCAAACCAAAATATGCCGCATTGCTCAAAGGTCAGACTGTTGAAACCATTACTTTAACTCAGGCACTCAAACTATTTGAACTACCGCGCGATTTGGGTGAATACGAAGGTAAAAAAGTAACAGTTGCAGTAGGTCGTTTTGGCCCGTTTATCAGCCACAACTCTAAGTTTGTGTCGTTAAAAAAGACCGATAATCCTGTTACCATAACAATGGAACGCGCCATCGAGCTTATATTAGAAAAAGCCGAAAGCGACAAAAAGAAACTCATCAAAGAGTTTTCTGCCGATTTTAAAATTGTACGCGACCGTTGGAATCACCCTGTAATCTACTATAAGAAAAAGTATTATAAACTCGCCACTGGTGTTGATGCCGAAAAACTCACCCAAGACGACTGTATGAAGATAATAGGAGCGGAGCCTCAAGAAAAAACTGCCGAAAAAAAACCGGCTAAAAAAGCTTCCACCAAGAAATCTTCTACCAAAAAATAACACGCATTACTAAAGCACTAAATAAAGATGAGTATGGTAAAAAAAATAGTTACAGCGTTTGTCTCCGCTTTTTTAGTAGCGACGGCAGCTGCACAGCAAGATCCGCATTATAGTTTTTTTATGTTTAACCAAGTAGGTTACAACCCAGCCTATAGCGGCACCGAAGGCATGATCAACGCTGTAGCCATCAACCGCAACCAATGGGCTGGACTCGACGGAGCTCCGCAAACAACAATAATGTGTGTAGATATGCCACTCAATTTTGCTGGCATACAAAGCGGCGCAGGCATTACCATACTTAACGATAAAATAGGATTTGAAAACAACTTTTCGGCCAAATTTGCGTATGCTTATCATATAAAGGTAGGTGCGGGATTATTGTCGATAGGTGCCGACGGAGGTCTTTTTAACAAGACTGTAAACGGCGAATGGCAGTTTCCCGACGAGGCAGAGCAAATCTTCAACGGCAAATGTCGCAAGATGGCGTTTGATTTAGGAGCAGGTCTTTATTATGGCATAGGCGGGCTTACAGTAGGCTTGTCGTCAACACACCTGCTTGAACCGGTACTTGATTTTTCGGATGATGGGAAAACTTACCTTGCACGGCATTATTATTTTAACGCCGCATACAATATACCGCTTGATAATTCGTTATTTGACTTGACACCGCAAGTGATTTTGATGTCGGACGGCAATACATTACAAGCCGACATAAATCTTAGCTTTTTATACAATAAAAAGTTTTTTGGCGGCGTTACTTATAGAAACGAAGACGCTCTTTCAGTGTTAGCAGGACTTACAATAATGGGAGACTTCAAGGCAGGAATCGCATACGAGTTCGGAATTTCAAAACTTAGAAAAACCAACGCAGGTTCGTTTGAGGTGATGATAGGATACAGTTTTATGCCGGAAAGAAGCAAACCAGCCCAGAAAGTAAGAAGCGTTAGATATTTGTAGAGCCTTTAAAATTTAAAGAAATTTATCAGCAAAAAATAAAAGGTATTATGAAAAAGGTATTTTTAGTTGCAGCTTCAGCAATGTTGGTACTAAGCAGCTGCAACAGCGGAATGAACGGTGAACTGACAGGTGCCCCAAACAGACCAGCAGCATACGCTGAAGCCGACCCATACGGAATGGTTTTTGTTCCTCAGGGTAGCTTTACAATGGGTCCAAATGATCAGGATGTACCATTTACATTGACAGCCCAGTCGAAAACTGTAACAGTGGATCCATTTTGGATGGACGACACCGAAATCACCAACAACGAGTACAGACAGTTTGTAGAGTGGGTACGAGACTCTATCGCAATGCGTCTTTGCGTTATTGCAGGTGTTGGCGACAACGGAAAAGGAAATATCTTTGTTTATCCTTACGACGAAGATCAAGTTGACCCCAACGAATACGACCCTACCGACACCAAAAACTGTTGGCTCAACTGGGAAAACCGCGACAAAGTTTGGCAAAAAGGTAAAGGCGAAGAAAGCCAGGCTATTTCTGACGCTGTTAAAGAGATGTTCCTTATTAAAGAAGAACGCTTTAACAAACTTCACGAAATTGATACACGCAAACTTATTTACGATTACGAATGGGTAGACCTCAAACAGGCAGCCCTCAAACAAAACCGTTATAATTTTAACGAAGATTTTTCGGGTGGTAAATACGAAGGAACTGTTATCGACTCTAAAGGTAAAGTTGTTCCGATTCAAGACCGCCGCTCGTTTATTATGAAAGGTAGAATCCCTGTATATCCCGATACTCTTGTTTGGATGAGCGATTACACCTATTCTTACAACGAACCTATGGCTCGTAAGTATTTCTGGCACCCCGCATTCGACAACTATCCTGTTGTAGGTGTTACCTGGAAACAAGCTACAGCATTCTGCATCTGGCGTACAGATTTCCTCAACAATTACTATCGTCACAATCACCAACCCATGGTAGAATCTTACCGCCTTCCCACCGAAGCAGAATGGGAATACGCAGCACGCGGCGGTCTCGCACTTTCGATGTATCCTTGGGGCGGTCCTTACACTCGTAACTATTCTGGATGCTTTATCGCAAACTTCAAACCTTTACGTGGACGTTATGCCGACGACGGCGCAGTTCGCACAATCGAAGTTGCTTCTTACGCTCCCAACGAGTACGGCCTCTACGATATGGCAGGCAACGTTGCAGAATGGACATCTAACGCATTCGACGAAAGCGCATACTCTTACACCCACGACCTTAACCCCGATTACAGCTACAATGCACTTGCCGACGACCCGCCGGTACTCAAACGCAAAGTTATCCGTGGTGGTTCTTGGAAAGATGTTGGATACTATCTCCAAGTTGGTACTCGTACCTACGAATATCAAGACACAGCTAAAAGTTACATCGGTTTCCGTTGCGTAAGATCTTACATGGGTCGCGGAACCATGGGCGAAGACTGGAACTAAACATTATTCATAATACTTATTTGATTTATAGATACCGGATTTCGGCGGAGGCATCAATCCACGATATCCGGTATCGTTTTTTCTTGAGTTTTTGTATGAATATTGCCGTGTTTTTTGTAACAATCAGCAAATTATAAAAAAATATTTTGTTTTTTTTGAGTTGTTAAATTATTGGTACATACTTTGTTATATTATCTTCGATTTTTATTTTGAAAAAAATGTTAAAAAAACACGCAAATAATGTTTCGTGGTAAAGTAAAAATGCTTAATTTTAGCGAATAATTCTCTACCTTATTATCACGGGGTACAGATATGCAATTAGAAATTTTATAAACAATAATTAAATTTAAATTTTAACTTAAAAAAACACATTATGGCAAAGAAAAAACCATTCAATCAGACCTTGGGTTGGAAGAAATTCATCTCAATGCTTTATGGATTTGGCGCCAGCATCGTTATCGTTGGTGCGCTCTTTAAAATTCAGCACTATCCTGGCGCAGGATTCATGCTTGGTTTCGGTCTTTTGACTGAGGCTGTGATCTTCTTCTTCTCGGCATTCGAGCCTCTGCCCGCAGAATATCACTGGCAGAACGTATATCCCGAGCTTTTGACAGATCCCGATGATTTGGAGGAAGAAGGTGGTGCTCCTGTTTCTAAAAACAAACTTATGGGTGCTGCTGCTCCTGCTTCTGACGGAAAAGCTTTCGCTGAACTCAACAAAATGATTGAAGATTGCGCTGGCAAGAACGTATTCCAAAACCTCGGACAGAATTTCGCTAAATTCAACGAATCTGTTACTGATTTGAAAGACGTTGCTAATTCGGCTGCTGCTTCTAAAGATTTTGAGGCTAACTTGCGTACAGCTACCGACAGCTTGAAAAACGCTTCTACAGCATTCTCTGGCATCGGTTCTACTGTTGACGATGTTAACAACGCTATGAGCAGCGCTCAAGCCGCATTCTCAAAAGCTGCCGACATCGACTTCACCACTCTCGCAGAAGGCAACAAACAATACAATCAGAGCATCAAGAGCCTCAATGGTAATCTCGAGGCCATCAACCAGGTATTCGAACTCCAGCTTCAAGAAGTTGATTTCGAGGGTATGATTAAAGAACTCAAGGGAGCAGCCACCGGCGCACAGACCTACTCTTCTGAGGTTAACAAACTCAGCAAGAACCTCGCCGCCCTCAACACGGTATACGGCAATATGCTTACCGCTTTGAACGTAAAAATGGCGTAATTAACGCAATTTCAAACCTTTAATCTTAGTTTTTAATCAATTTTTAAGTAAATAATATGAGTTCACCAAAGGAAACGCCAAGGCAGAAAATGATCGGTATGATGTACCTCTTCTATACCGCCCTGCTTGCTTTGAACGTATCTGCCGAAATCCTATCAGCATTCTCGCTCGTTGATGCCAGTCTTCGTAAAACCAACGAAATTACCGAAGGCGTTATTGGTGACACACAAAACGAGTTTGTAAAAGCGATGGTTAACGACTCAGCCGGTGTGGCTCCGTATAAAACTCTCGCAGATCAGGTAATCGCAGAAGCCAACAAAGCATACGATAATATCCAATTTTGGAAAGAAAAACTCGTGTTTACTCTCGAACAAGTTGAAAACGAACAACAACTTCGCGAACTGCACGACAATGATCAGGATTCTTATATCGGCGACCTCGTGTCTAAAAAAGACGATAACAACGTAGGTGGTCAGATATTTATTCAGGAAGGACACTCGAAAGAAATTCAAGATACTCGTGAGTCTTACCGTGATTTCCTTATCAATATTGTTAACAAAGACACCGTATCTACTGAACAGGCAAAAGCTGCTCGCGCAAGTCTTATCAACCAGATTCAGCAGATGCTTTCAACAGCTAAAACCAAATCTGAAAACGGCGAAGGCGACTCAATTCCTTGGAACGTTGCCAACTTTGAGCACTTGCCCGCTGCTGGCGTTCTCGCTCTTATGACTAAGATGCAAGCTGACGTCCGCAACACCGAATCTTCGATGCTTACTTACCTCTTAGGCCAGATTGGTAAATCAGACATGAAGTTCAACGCTATCAAAGCTGTTGTTAACTCTCCCTCTAACTATGTGCTCGTAGGTCAGCCCTATAAAGCTGAGGTATTTATTGCAGCTTACGACTCTACCCAGAATCCCGACATTCTCGTTGGCGGTCAGCCTATTCCTGTTGCACAGGGCGTAGGTACTTACACCGGCAATACTTCAAGTGTTGGTACAAGAACTTGGGGTGGCGTTATTAAGTTGAAAAACAAATCTACCGGTGAAATTAAGGAATATCCTTTCCAAAGCACCTACGAAGTTGGTCAGCCCAGCGTATCTGTTTCGCCTACCAAGATGAACGTATTTTATATCGGTGTTGACAACCCAGTAGAAATTTCTGCTTCGGGTGTTCCCGCTGAAAAAGTTAACGCTTCTATCTCGGGTGGTAGCATTCGTCGTACAAGTGGTGCCAACTACATCGTTAACGTAAAATCTCCCGGTGAGGTAACAGTAAACTGCTCCGCTAATATCGATGGTACTACCAAAGCTCTTGGTTCAAAGAAATTCCGTGTAAAACGCGTTCCCGACCCGATGGCATCAGTAGGTACTGGCGAAAACAAACGCGGTGGTATGATTGCTAAAAACAGCCTTATCAACCAGGTGGTACGTGCCGAAATGGAAAACTTCGACTTCGACTTGAAGTTCACCGTTGTAGGCTTTACAGTATCAGCTACAGTTAAGGGCTTTACCCAAAACGCAGAAAGCCGTTCAGGACAGTTTACCGCTCAGCAGAAACAGCTTATCGCTGGTGTTCCCTCTGGCGGCAAGGTATATATCGAAGATATCAAAGCCAAAGGTCCCGACGGTTCTACACGTAACCTCAACACTATCAAATTTACTGTAAGGTAGTTTGGTATTAATGCACGCACTTACCAAAAAAAGTGCTTTTGCAAACAATATTTTATCTTAAAAAGAGTTTTAATAAAACATAGAAGTTCTATTAAAACTCTTTTTTAATTGTAGCATTATGAAGAAAGTACTGTTTTTAACGGCTGTAGTAGCATTCCTGCAATGTTTTGAGGCTCAAAAAACTCAAGCGCAGGTGCTGTTAGGACTTCCTTACGAAAAGATACACACCACAAACCGCAAGCCGGTGCCCTATCAGTTTGTAAGAGAAGCAGATGTAATGTGGTCGAAAATAATATGGAGGCAGATAGAGCTCTCAGAGAGGGCTAATCAACATCTTTATTTTCCCACAACGCCTACCGACGGACGTTTGAGTTTAATCGACGTTTTATTGGAAGGTATTCACACTCAAGGTCTTACTGCTTATGATGAGAGCGGCGGTGACGAGTTTGCCACTATACTTACCGAGCAGCAGATTCACAAAAACTTAGGAGCAGCGGTTAATATCGAAACCGTGATTGACGAAAACGACAACATCGTTGAAAAATCGGTTGAAACTCCTTACATGAGTTCTGAGGTAACAAGATACCGCCTCAAAGAACTTTGGTTTTTTGATAAACAACGTTCGGTGCTCGAGTGCCGTATCATTGGTCTTTGCGCTATCCGCGTTTACCACAAAGAACCAGACGACCCCGAAGAGCGTCAAACCCGTGTATTCTGGATTTATTACCCCGAAGCTCGTAAATTGCTGGCTAATGCAGAGTGTTTCAATCCCAAAAACGATGCTGCCCGCTTAAGTTTCGAGGATATTTTCCAAAAACGTTATTTCCAGAGCTTCATTGTTGCAGAATCTAACATGTACGACAACCGTCTTATCTCAGAGTATGCTCAAGGTCAAGAATGCCTTTTGGAGGCTGAAAATATCAAAGAGCAAATCTTTAACTTTGAACAAGACCTTTGGGAATATTAGTCTGATTTGATTCTAAAGATTTTTAACCGCATAACTTTTGGTTGTGCGGTTTTTTTTATCTGTTTGCTTTGGGTGTGTAGCTAAATAGAATGTTGTAGGATACCATAGGAAATACCCCCGGAAGCGAAAGTCCTGTGGCAAGAAACTGATTATCTTTAATCATATCTGTAGGTACAAGGTAAGTGCCTTCGGGAGTTTCTATTTTGTTGTATGATACCAAAACATAGTTTTTGCGGTTGTAAACATTGTATACCGATAATGTAACTGAATGTTTGATATACTTATTCAGTGGGCGTTGAAAGTTGTATACCACAGCAGCATTTAGTTTGTGGTACATTCTCAGGCGTGCATTATTGCGGCTACCGTAGTATGGTATTTTGTAATCTTGGTAGTAGTAGAAACCCACAGGCATGGTGTATGGCGTACCCGAACAGCAATTAAAGTCGGCTTTGAACGTTAGCCGGTTGTTGATGGTATATTGAGCCATTATATGTACATTGTGGGGTATATTGTCGTTTGAAATATATTTGTGCTTCATGAGGTCGGGAGTGTAGCGCTGACTATATGTGTAGGCGTAAAAACATTTCATTTTTAAACTGCCTTTGTCTTTTTCTATAGCTGTTTCAAAGCCCTGAGCGGTGGTTTCGCCAAGGAAAAAGTCGCGTTCGATGGCTTCGTTGAGTAGCATATTGGCGTGCTGACCATATTCGGTAATGTTTTTGGAATATTTGTAATAGGTGCAGAATGTAAAAATAAGTTCTCGTGTGGTGTATGTGGCGGTAAATGTGGCACAATCAGATGTTTGAGGTTTAAAGTATTTGCCGCTCGGGATCCAAAAATCAAGTGTTGTAAACGGACTTATCGAATTTGACAGCATGTGCAAATATTGGATATTATGCTCTGCCGAAACTTTCAAAATAGTTTTGGCATTTGGCTTGTACACGAGGGCTACACGCGGCTCAAAATTCCAAAAAGTATTAAACCTGCCTTCGGGTACTAAAGTAGTGTCCCAGTTCATTTTTGTGATGTTGTACTCAAAGTATTTGGCTGGTCCGAAATTATTCCAAATGGATAGTCGCGACCCGTATTTTATGGCTATGCTATTGCCAATTTTACTCTCAACACCTAAGTATCCCACAATATTGTCGGCATTACCCGAAATTATACCCTTATTGCTCTTTTTATTGTCGATATATTGAGTGGCAGGGTCGATGTCGATGTAGGTGTATTCTGCGCCGGCTTTGATTGTGTGGTTTGCCGAAATGTTGTAAACAAAGTCTGTCTTGATGCCGAAGTTGCCAATACGTGTGCGCCAATAGCTGTCGTGGGTTTCGGATGTAAAGAGTTTGTAACTATAATGCCCAATATAAATATTGTTGTTGAGGTAAATTTTGGGCGAAATTATCTTGTATTGACGTATTGTGGCGGTATTGTTTTGCCATGCTACCGAGTAGTTGTTGTTGGTTTGGAGGTTAGAATATGCGTCTTTGCCTCTAAAATACGAAATGTAAATGCGATCTTTGGGCGATGCTTTTATGTGTATTTTGGCGTGAATATCGTAAAATTTGTTGTCGCCTTTAAATTCCATCAAGTTGGCTATCCATCCTAAGTTAGAAGAACGAATATCGGCTGTGCCAGTAATTTTATCTCGATTGATAGGTGTTTCGATACGGTGCGAATTGGTGAGCGGTGTAAATTCGCTGCTAATGATTACTTTGCCGCTGCTGCCGTCTTTGGTGTGTATGTCGGTAATCGACGACAACCGACCGCCATATTTTAGCGGAAAATCTGAGGTGTAAACGTTAAGTGAATTAACAGCTTCGGGAGCTACAGCAGAATAAAATCCAAACAAGTGCGACGGGTGATAAATGGGTGCTTCGTCGATAAGTATTAGATTTTGGTCTTTGTATCCGCCGCGTACATTATAAAACGCCGAACCGTCGCTCTGACGTGTTATGCCATGGTCGGTGGCAAGAATGCCCACAAGGTCGCCACCAATTATTAATCCCGCATATTTGTTGAAATCAGCTGCTTTTATCGACGAACTATTGTTGAGCGATTCGGTAATTGAGTTTTTGGTTTTGTCGGCAGTAACAGAAATTGCTTCTAATTGAGTTTCAATGGGTTCGAGGTCTTTGTCGATGGTTTCGTTTTCTCTTAGGTTGATGTTGATATATTCGCGACGGTAGCCGAGATACGAAAACGTAATGGTGTATTCGCCTTTTTCGAGAGGTAGCGAATAATATCCGTATGCGTTGGTAAGAGTTCCTTTGTTAGAATTATTGACCGCCACAGTGGCTCCGATAAGCATTTCGTGCGACGAAGCGTCGCGTATGTAACCGCTAATGACGGCATTTTTGGAAGTCTGCTGCGATTGCCGGTTGTTGTTGATGTCTTTTTTCCGTGGTTTTAGTATAATGTGTGTGTCGGTAATGATATACGAAAATTCTAATGTGGCAGAAATCTGCGAAAGAACGTTTGATAGTTTTTTGTTGCGGATTTTGATGTCGAGTTTTATCTCGTCGTCTACCAACTGACTGTTATATACAAACATAAATACCGTCTGATTTGAAATATCTGCAAGAATTTCTTTCAGCGGGCTTTTTTTATACGATATGCTTATTTTAACTGTGCTATCGGTTTGAGAATAAGAGTTTTTTGGCAGTGTTAAGGCTATCAGTATTACTGAGCAAATTATATATTTAGTAATATTACCGATGACTATTTTGGCTGCCGGCATTTGTATTTAATTGATATCATCTTTTTACAACCGCATATCCGCCTTCGGGGGTTTGGATTATGTTGGTTTCGTCGAGAGTTTTGTTGATGATATTGATAATCGACGTCAGGCTTTGATTGCTAAATGTGCCTGAAATTCTATAATTTGCGCTTTCAATATCTTCAAATTTGTATTCAAATCCGTATGCTTGAGATAGTTGTTGCATAATGTCGCCAAGCTCGGTGTTGTTAAACTTAAACTCTTTTAGTTTCCATGCTATGGTGTTGTAATTGTTGATTTTTTTAACTACAAAACCTTCTTTGGCTGTATAGGTGAGTTCTTCGTCTTTGGTGATTTTTACCGATTTGCCATCTTTGGGCGATACCACTTCTACAATGCCAGATGTAACCGTAACTGTGGTGGCATTAGCTTTTTGGCAAACATTAAACGATGTGCCATGAACTATTACTTTAACATCCTGAGTACAGATTTCAAAAGTGCGTTCTGGGTTCTTTTCCACATCAAAGTAAGCTTCGCCTTTGAGGTTTACGCAAAATTTGTCTTTGCTGTTGCTGCATGTAACAGAGCTATTGCGGTTTACACTAATTGCTGTGCTATGCTCTACAATAGTTTCGATTGGAGTGTCGATTGCAGCAAATGTTTGCGTTTCGGATTCGTTGTTGTGCATAATAAATACCGTTGTGGCAAGTATAATTAATACAGCCGCAGCTATTTTTAGCATAACGTCAAACCTTAATATCTTAGCTTTTCGGTGAAATCCAAGTTCGCCGGCAAGTTTGTCCCATTCTGCGTCGGTGTCGATGTCGAGCAGTTTAAGGTCTGAAATTTCCGGTATCTTCAAATCTACATTGTCCATTGTGTCCTTTTTAAAAAAATTGTTAGTTTGTTTTATGTATTTAGTCTCCTATTGTAACACGCGAAATGTTTTTTACCCTATGTATTTTATTATGTTTTTTTCTCTTTTCCGAATATTTTTTTTCGGAGTAGCTTTAATGCCGATGTTATGTGAGCCTCTACAGTTTTGATACTTATGCCGAGTTTTTCGGATATTTTAGGGTTAGTAAGTTTTTGGTAGCGGCTGAGTATGAATACCTCGCGGCTTTTTTCGGGCATGTGTTTAATGGTGTCTACAATAGCGGCTTCAAGCTCGCTTGCTACTATGTCGTTGTCGGCGTCGGAATTTTCGCTTTCAAATAACGGTAGAGTTTCGTCGGTTGTATATTTTTTTTGGTCGCGAATGTAATTAATTGATAAGTTGTGCGCTATACGATAGAGGAGCGCTTTTAGGTTGCTTTCGGGTGGGAGAGTTTCGCGTTTTTCCCATACCTTTACAAAACTGCGGTGCGCAAGGTCTTTGGCGGTGTCGGTGTCCTGCACTATCTTGCGGCTGTATATGGTGATGGATACAAAGTGTTCCTTAAATAGTTTTTCAAAATCACGCTCAGAAAGTTGCATTTGTGTGTTTCTTTTTCAAAGTGTAAAGTAAGTGGTTTTGGATTACATTTGCAAATATTTTATTAAAAAAAAGCGATTATTTTTGCAACGGGCTGTAACTTTTGGGATAGTTGTCCGTCTTATGGCAAAACAACATAAAAACATACAACCATGAAAAAGATATTGTCAATTATTTTGTCGGCAGTTATTTTAAGTATCACAAATGTGAGGAATGCTGACGCTCAAGAAAACGTAGGCGGACTTTTGTCGGAGGCTAAAACCGAGCTTCTTAACCGCAAGTGCGACCTTTTGGAGGGACGCTCTAATTTTGAAAATCGTATCAATTCTCTTCGCGATAGTGCTAATCAGATGTCGCTCAATACACAACGTATCGAGGCTCTGAATTCTGGTATTCGTGATATTGATTCAACGATTGCAAAAATTGATATTGCTCTTGATGCTATTCAAAACTCAGGTATGGTTAATTCGTATTCTAACCGTGTAGAAATCAATCGCAACGGTAATACTATTAAAATCTACCGTCGTGTTTCTGACAAGAATGTTACTGTGGAGGTAAACAACGAGCGGGTGGTAAATGGCGATGGTTTCGACCCTGTGAATATTTTTGATGCTTGCATTGTAAATAAGAAAAAGCAATTCAAGGGACATCTCTCGGGCATCTTTTTGGGAATTAACGGATTGCTAAATAGTGATTTTAAGGCTGAAACGCCCGAAGATTATCCTTTCTTTGCGCTCAACGAAAGCCGTTCGCTTGATTTTTCGATTTATTTTAACGATTTTACGGTGCCATTTAGCAAAAATTTTGGTTTGGTTTCGGGTTTCGCTTTGCAATTCAACCATTATTCTTTGCAAGAACATTTTGACCTTGTGGTGGTTGACAATAAGATTGCTGCCGACTACGACAATACTGTAGCTCCTGAATTTAAGCGTTTTAATTACCGAATAATGCACTTTAATGTGCCTCTCGTATTTGAGTTTTGCACTTGTGAAAACTCTAAATTTTATATTAATGCTGGTATTATGGGCGGTGTGCGTATTGGCAGTCGTACTAAACAGATTTATACTGTGGACGACGACCGACAGAAAAAATGCGTCCGCAAACCATTTGAAACCAACTTGCTGAAATACTCTTTTATCGG
>JAFPYT010000061.1 GCA_017394445.1 Bacteroidales bacterium
TGTGGCTGTTACCAACAACTATCAGCAAGCCGACACCGGCACCAAGATGGTTCACCTTGGACGCAATACCCGCAGCACCATCATCAGCAAAGGCATTTCGCTCGGCAAAAGCCAAAACTCTTACCGCGGACTTGTAAAGGTTTCAAAATCAGCCGACAATGCCCGCAACTATTCGCAATGCGACAGTCTTTTGATAGGCGACAAATGCGGTGCACACACCTTCCCCTATATCGACTGCGCCAACCGCACAGCCACCCTCGAACACGAAGCCACTACATCAAAAATCTCTGACGAACAGTTGTTTTACTGCCGTCAGCGTGGCATTAGCACCGAAAACGCCGTCAGCCTCATAGTCAACGGCTTTGCCAAAGACGTACTCTCCAAACTCCCGATGGAATTTGCCGTAGAAGCCAAAAAACTGCTGTCGATAACATTAGAAGGGGCGGTGGGGTAAAATCCAACCTATCAATACAAAACTTATTTTCAAAATCATCCTTATAATAATCTTGGCTAAAACTCGAATTTTTTCGTAGTTATAGCCAAGATAATTGATGCCAACAAGGCCGATTAGTGGATAATCCTAAAATGTTATCTACCTCGTTACCGTAAACGAAATATGTTTGCCGTAAAGAGCCACGTAGAGTTTGCCGTCGCTGCCAAGGGCGAACCAATCAGGGGCGGTGGCTACCAAAATATGCTGTTTCTGAACGCCAGTAAACCTATTGAGAACGTTAACATAATCGGGTTTGCCAGAGTCGCCATAGCCGCAGATTATTGAATTGTCGATAATAAGAAAATTGTTTGAATTGCAGGTATTGGGCTTGCTAACCCACAGAGTTTTGTCGGTGGAAGTGTCAATGGCCACAATGTATGCGTTTTGACCGCCGTCAAAACCATCAAGTCCCGAAATACTAAAATATAATATTCCATCCTTTACCACAGCCCACATTACCGACTGACGGTCGATTTCAGAGCCACGGTTTTTGGGCGGAAATGTCATATTAGATGTGTTGTAGACCTTTTTTACCTCTTTCGACGGGTCAACGAGCATAATCAAATGCGGGTCTCTACCGCGTCGCGAGATGTCTTTTTCAGATTTTCCCCACGGAAGCGGCTCGGTTTTCGGCGCACGTCCGTAGATAGCCACAGGATAGTCGCCATCGTAGAAAACATCGTTGAGAGTCCAATCTCCGCTGTAAAACTCTGGCACAATGTCGGGAATGTTGTAATCCTTATCGTCCCATCCGAGAGTGGGGTGTCCGATGATGTTGCCGAGTTTGAGTCCAGGCAGAGCGAGAGATTCGTAATCGTCCAAAGATTTTGAAAACGAGGTTTTCGCAAGGGTTACGGTCTTGCTTTTGCCAGCGGGAGCGGTGGCGAGAGTCTGCCCGTCGAAATTGGCAATCTCCACGGCGGAGATAGTGGTTTGATGTTCTACGCCGTTGAGCGTGTAGTTTTGCGCCAGAGCACAAACTGTTGCCGTCATCAAAACGGCTGAGATTAATAGTTTTTTCATTGGTGTAAAGTTTAAAATTAATAATATCTGATAGCAAAGATAAGGAGAAATTTTCAAAAAAAACAAAAAAAATTGCTGACGTTTTGAAAAATATGTGTATATTTGCAAACACGATTACGCTCTTGGCAAAGCACATCCGAAAGCGTACAACTAACAGCCGCTTATTCTTGATAATGGATGTGCCTACCCACGAGCATTTTTTTTGATTATGAATAAAAGAAACGATAATACTTTGCAGCCAGTTAAAATTGCGGTTCTGATTGACGGAGGCTTCTTCGTCAAACGGTTTAATGCATTATACAACAAAAAACATACTATGGATGGTGCAACAGTTGCCGATTACCTATACACAATGGCTCTCAAACACGTTGGTAGCAATAATGTCCTGTACAGAATCTTCTATTACGATTGTACTCCTCTCGCCAAAAAGGCTCATAATCCTGTTTCAGGCAAGGCAATTGATTTTAGCAAAACACAAGAATATAAATTTCGCACAGAACTTTTAGACGCACTTAAAAGGAAAAGAAAAGTGGCTTTGCGAATCGGAACATTAAAAGACAATCATAATTGGATGATTCATCCTGGACGTGTTAAGGACCTTCTATCAGGAAGAATATCCGTATCAGACATCAAAGAAGACGATGTTTATCTTGCGATTCAACAAAAAGGTATAGATATGAAAATCGGTGTTGACATTGCCACCCTTGCATTAAAAAGATTTGTAGATACAATTGTTTTGTTTTCAGGTGATTCTGATTTTGTTCCGGCTGCTAAACTTGCTCGCCGCGAAGGAATTGATTTTATTCTCGACCCGATGCAAGCCAACGTAGAACCTCAACTATTTGAACACGTGGATGGTATCGCTTCAAAAAGCCCGTTTACCAAAACATCACTCGTAGCCAAATGCAAATCTGATTCTTAGTATTTCGCAGATACAAATAGTAATTTAGAATAATTAGCAATATCAAAATGCATTTATTATGCGGCTGTATTTGATATTTATCATCAAAATATGTTGTGCAATAATTCGAACAAAAACTTATCCCTCCGCCAAGGCATTAACAATTTTTCCAAACCGTTCTATCAGTGACTAATTTGGCAATAAAAATTATTATTCAAAGCATAATAATTTAGTATAGCGTTCTTGCGACACATAATGACAAATTATTAATTCCAAATAGAAGCAATCTTTCGCAAATTTCTATTTAGAAATAAAAGAGATTCCGCTACATAAAAGACCATTTCACTTTTTCATTTTGCTCGTAAAGCGAAACGATCTTCTGTAATAAAGAGACCTTGTCACGCAATATAGCATTTTCATCCTGCAATTGTTGTACAATGTTAGAATAATCGCAGTACATTTCACCTATTCCCCAAAGTAACCACGGAATTGAAACTTTTGGATTAATTTTGTAGAGTTTATCAAGCATTTCAAAACTCATATTTTTCTTAATAGAATTTACATAGGCTACTGAGACTTGCGCTATTGCTGCGAACTCAGAATTAGAAATTCTTTCTGATTCTAGAAATTTTTTTACTCTGTCTTTCAATGTACTATCCATAATAATTATGTAAAAAATTAGTCAAATAATTTGCGATTAATAAACTGATAGTTTATTTTTGCACTTATTTTTAAAGCAAAAGTATAAAAAATAAAACCAACAAACAACAATAATCTGCTAAAAAAAATAAAAACGATAAAAAAAATTTAATAATAAAAATGTTAGAAATGAACAATAAGGGAAAAGAAGAAGGAACCTTACATAACATTTTTAAGCAAAAAATGTATAAAATTCTATACGAATATTTACAAAAAAGTATTCCCTTTTACTTCTATCCTCCGCTATCATTAAACAGTCAAATTAATTTGCTAGAAAATATATGCAAAATACAAATGGAAAAAAATCTGGATGGAATATGTCGTCCTGATATTTCTTTAATTGACACAAAAGGAGATGTTCTCGTCGCCATTGAAATTGTTGACACACACACTCCCAAAAATAACGTCATTCAGTACTACAGAGAACATAATATTGCATTGTATCAAATCAATATACGATCATATGAAAATTTGAATAATATAGAAACGAAATCAAAAACGCCTAATATATGGACAAAAGACTACTATTATAATGAAGTAGGTTGCAAATTATTCTTTGAACACGTGAAAAGAATGCGTGAAATACAAAAGTCTATCAAGGATAAACTTTCTTTCCATTATTCAGAAAAGAATAAACCTTTGGAAAAAATTGTCGATGAAGAACTCAAATTGATTGAGAAATCAAGTATTGACGACTATTTGCAAGGAATAAAAGGATACGGTTCTTATCGCGATAATCAATTTATTGCAGCAGTTAGAGAGATGCGTTACGAACAAAAAAAATACATTAATACATATTTACCTAAAAGTAGAAGATTATCCTACAAATGGGAGAAATGTGTGGATAGATTAATTAATCAATTTTTAGACAAAATTCACCCACAACCAATTCAGTTGCACTTAGATCTATAAAATCACTTTTTTGAGCCTTGTGATGAAAAATGCAACGAATTGTTTGAACAAAGCACAGAACATCTTGTACTTACCAAAGAATTATACCATCAATACAACCGAATCTAACAATGGAGTTGTCCCCCCTCTTCATCGTGTGGGAAGCAAGATTCGAACTTGCGACTCCAACCTTAACTAAGTTGTGCTCTTCCATCTGAGCTATTCCCACAATGATGAATAAAATAAAAAAAGAGCGGGAAACAAGATTCGAACTCGTGTCTCCACACTTACTACTTATATGATGCGTGTTTATCAAAATAAATAATAAGTGTGGGCTCTAACCATTGGCAGAAAAACTCTGCCACTAAGCTATTCCCGCAGATTGGCGCAAAAATACACATTTTTTGTTATTCCGCACTAAAAAAACACAAAAAAGTAATATCCCCTTTATCTAACAAACATTAGGTAGGTTAAAAAAGTTTTTTATATCTTTGCAGACAGTAAAAAAACAATATAACGCATCGCACAATGTTAGAAATCAAAGATTTACACGCCTCGGTCAACGGTAAGGAGATTCTCAAAGGCATCAACCTCAATATAGAAAAAGGCAAAGTTTACGCCATAATGGGTCCTAATGGTTCGGGCAAAAGCACTCTTGCTTCGGTAATAGCCGGCAACGAGGTTTTCGACGTTACACAAGGTTCTATCACCTTAAACGGCAAAGACTTACTAAAACTTAAACCCGAAGAAAGAGCGGCAGAAGGAGTTTTTCTCGCGTTTCAATACCCCGTGGAGATTCCGGGCGTAAGCATCAACAATTTTATGAAGGCAGCCGTAAACGAACAGCGCAAATACCGCGGACAAGAGCCAATGCCAGCACCAGAGTTTTTGAAACTCATTAAGGAGAAAAAAGAACTTGTGGCTTTGGACAAAAAACTCGACGGACGCTCTGTAAATCAAGGTTTTTCGGGTGGCGAAAAGAAAAAATTAGAGGTTTTTCAAATGGCTATGCTCAATCCCAAGGTTGCCGTTTTGGACGAAACCGATTCGGGCTTAGACATCGACGCATTACGCATTGTGGCTGAGGGTGTTAACAAATTAAAATCAGAAGACAACGCTTTTATTATAATTACTCATTATCAGCGACTTTTAGACTATATTACGCCCGATGTGGTGCACGTGCTCTACAACGGCAGAATCATCAAAACCGGCGACCGAAACCTTGTGCTCGAACTCGAAAAAAATGGTTACGACGAACTTAAAAAACAGGCTGACGAACTTTATAAATAGGCGTTAATATGGAATATATCAACAACATATACGATTACAAAAAGGCAGAAATTAAGGCGTATCCCGGACTTGAAACCAAGCGCGCCATTATTGCTCAGCCACTTACTTTGGTAGTAACCAATTATCCCGACAAACCTTGGCTTACCACTGCCAAGTTTGCCCACACTATGCCGGGCGTTAACCATACCGTAAAACTCGATGTTAAGGCAATGGAGAATAGCACGCTCGAACTGCATATCTGCAATCTTATTGATAATGAGGATACTATAAAATACGACATTGATGTTACTGCCGAAGAATACAGCAATGTTACCTTGTCGGTGGTTTCGATTAAGGGTAAAAAAGTAGACGTAAATATCAACGTTAACATCATAGGCGAAAATGCCGAAGTGAATCTTCCCGGATTGTTGTTACCATCTAAAAATCAAAGTTTTACTTATCATTCTAATGTAATACACAAATCGGGCGGCAGCACCACCGTTCAAAAAGTGCGCACAGTGGCAGATGACAACGGATATGGCGATTTTTTTGGCATTATTAAAGTTGACCCCAATGCCCAAAAATCTGTTACCGAACAGGTTAACAACAATATTTTGTTATCTACCGACGCTCGTATCGAAAGCAAACCGCAATTAGAAATTTACGCCGACGATGTAAAATGTTCGCACGGCAGCACCACAGGTATGCTCGACCAAGAGGCGATATTTTATATGCGCAGCCGCGGCATCAGCCAAAAAACCGCACAAAACCTGCTCTTAGAGGCATTTATCAACGAAGTAATAGAAAATCTTACACAAGATAATGGATATAAGGATTTTGTAAAGGATATTATTTCCGAAAAATTAGGAATGGAATAGAGCGGGAAACAAGATTCGAACTTGTGTATCACGCTTAACAGGCATGCGTTCTTCCATTGGAGATACCGAACCTCCATTAAACTATTCCCGCAAATAAATGATTTTGAAAAATATGAAAGAAAAAGAGCGGGAAACGAGACTCGGACTCGCGACCCCAACCTTGGCAAGGTTGTGCTCTACCAACTGAGCTATTCCCGCATCATTTAAAAAAAATGAAAAATATGGAGAAAAATTGAGCGGGAAACGAGACTCGGACTCGCGACCCCACCTTGGCAAGGTTGTGCTCTACCAACTGAGCTATTCCCGCAAATAA
>JAFPYT010000062.1 GCA_017394445.1 Bacteroidales bacterium
AGCAAGGTTGTTTAGTGATGTTGCATAATCAGGATGTTCTTCACCCAAAACTTTTTTGCGGATTTCCATTGAACGTGTTCCAAGTCTGATTGCTTCGGCATAGTTGCCAAGGTCGGAATTATAAAGAGCAAGGTTGCTTAGTGACCTTGCATAGTCTGGATGTTCTTCACCCAAAACTTTTTTGCGAATTTTCACAGCAAGAGTTCCAAACTTGATTGCTTCGGCATAGTTACCAAGACCGGAATGATACATGGCAAGGTTGTTTAGTGATGTTGCATAATCAGGATGTTCTTCACCCAAAATATTTTTGCGGATTTCCATTGAACGAGTTCCAAGTCTGATAGCCTCTGTATAATTGCCAAGGTCGCAATAATAATTTGCAAGGTAGCTGAGAGATTTCGCATAATCAGGATGTTCTTCACCAAAAATAATCCTGCGTATTTCCACAGCAAGAGTTCCAAACTTGATTGCTTCGGCATAGTTACCAAGATCGGAATGATACATGGCAAGGTTGTTTAGTGATGTTGCATAATCAGGATGATCTTCGCCCAAAACTTTTTTGCGGATTTCCATTGAACGAGTTCCAAGTCTGATTGCTTCGGCATTGTTACCAAGATTGTAATGATACATAGCAAGGTTGTTTAGTGATGTTGCATAATCAGGATGTTCTTCACCCAAAACTTTTTTGCGAATATCTACTGCAAGAGTTCCAACCTTGATTGCTTCTGTAAAATATTCAAGGGCATTATAGTATACTGCAAGGTTGCTTAGTGACAATGCATAATCAATATCGTCCTCTCTTATAATTTTTTTGCGGATTTCAACTACTTGTTTTTGTAGGTTTAGGGCTTCTTGGTGATAACCATCGTAGTAGGCTTGTGATGCAATTATATCATAACAATCTGCCACTTTCAACTCCGCGCGGTAATAATTATCTTCTGAAGGATTAAGTTGTGCTTTGTCGAGCGAATCGCTTTTCAAGAAATATGGCAATGCCTCTTCATATTTTTCGTCATCGTAGAGTTCCAAACCTTTTTGGTAATACTGCTCAGATTCGCTGCTTTGTCCGCAAACTATCACTGGCAAAACCAATAATATTAATAAAAATAATTTTTTCATAGTTTTGTTGGTTAATTAGCCGGAAAAAACATCCCTATTTTTCATAGAAGTTTAGTTTGTTTGCATGTAGTACATATTGTAAAATCCGCCGCGGTTTTTGATGCGGATGGTAAATTCGCTGGTCCATTTGGGAATCCATGTACATTCGCAATTGTCGGAATCTGATGTGTCGGAGGTGATGAGGTTGCCATTTCGGTCGTAGATATAAAGGTCGAGGTCGGTGAGTCCAACTCCTTTTACTTGTACTACAGCTTTTTTATTTTCTTTGAATTTTACTTTGTAAGTGTCGGTAGTATAACCTTTTATCATATCAAAAGAGTATTTTTCTTCACCGATAGCGCCGCGTACAGGTCCGGTGTCCGACATGTCGATTATTGCCAATAGATGCTCGTTGCCTTTGGCGAATTTTTTTGCGTCGTCGAGGAGTAGTTCGGCATTAATTTCGTCTAATTCAAATCCGTTTTGGTTTAAAATTTGAGCTGCGGTAATCAGCGAAACTGCATTTTTGTTTTCGTAGCCGTAGCGCGAAAGCTCAAGGGCAAGTTTCAACTTTTCTACCGAAGGCGGAATTTGTGTTGTCGTAGTATCTTTTTTTTCCTCGTTAGGATAGTTTTTTGTGTCTGCGATTTTTTTGTTTTGTGCAAATGTGGTAATTGCAAAACATAATGATACAGCTAATACAACTAATCTTTTCATCTTTTATTCCTTTTTTTAAGTTAACAAAAATTGTGGCTCAAATTATATTGTGCCATTGATTGCAAAAATAAGATTTTTTTTTATTCATTAGCATATTATTCGTTATTTTTTGTATATTTGCGTTGTAAAATTAAACGTAACGATTATGTCATCAACATCACAAAATATAGCAACTCCCGCTCAAAAATGCGAATGTATCAACAAAGGACGTCCTGTTTATTTTTCGTATGCCCGTAATAGCACCAAGAAACCCGGTTGGGAGCATATTTCTGACTGCGTGGATGCTATCTTAAAAGAGTTTGATGCCCAAAACATCGAATACCGCTTAGACAAACGCGATATTGGCGCGGGCGACCGTATTTCTGACTTTGAACGCGAAATCGGTTGGAATAGCGAAGTGGTGGTGCTTGTTTTTTCTGACAAGTATTTCCGCTCGATGCACTGTATGTACGAATTGGTGCAGATCAAAAAAGCCCTTAAAAAATATCCCAACAAACGCCTTCTGTGTGTCAAGAGTGGTGATTTTAACCTTTCGGATTCTAATTATGTTTACGAGCTTGAACACTATTGGGGCGATGTAAAGCAAGAATACGAAGAGATTGAGCGTCACCATTCGCGCGAACATTCGGGTATCGAAAAGGCGGCTTTTGAAAATGGCTTTTATTTCGACGACATTCTCGGGCTCTATCCGTTTTTTAGCGCACTCAACTACTCGTATTCTACCAACACTGATTGGAGCGGTTTTGTTGCTGACATCAAACAATATTACATCGATACTCCCAAATCGCTTTTTGCCGACGAACGCAAGCGTAAGTTGCTGATTCGTAATCTAAAATTCTTTGGCTTGGGTATTGCCACATTGGCTGTTATTTTTGGCTTGCTGTTTTTTAAATTTAAAGGTAATGTAAGCAAAAGTGATGATGTAGAAGTGTTGTTTCCTGAGTATCGCACCAACGTTTATTTAAACGACGGCTTAGCTTATATAAAGGCTATACGATTAGAAGAAGACCGTACTGTAATAGATTTTCATGCAGTAAACCTCACCGACGATACTCTTAAACAGGTTCCTGCAGCTCATTCGCCTTCGGCACATATTGTGGCAGACGGCGTTAACTACAACCTTATTAAAGCATATTCTATTGCGGCGGGCGTAAATAATTTAGAATCAGGAAGATTGCGCAAAGTGCCAGAAAAATTCCCAGGAGGAATAGGCACTGCGGTTGATTTTAGTATGGAATTTGACCCTGTACCCTTTACTACCGAAAATATTGATTTTGTGGAGCAAGGTAATTTAGGCGTGTTTGGATTAAAAATGCAACGCAAAAATTTTAAAGAGGGTTTATCGCATCCTTTGGCAGATAGCTCAAAATCGTTTGTAGTGTTTGATGTGGAAATCAACAAAGACGAAACTATAGTATATTGTGGTTTTCACAACCGTTCTGAAAATGATGTGGACTTATCGGCTTCTTATACAGATTGTTACATTATGGCTAACGGCAAAAAAATCAACCTTATAAACGCTTCGGGTATACCTATTTCGCCCAATACTGTTACCCTTTCTAAAGAATTAAGAACCGATTTTGCATTGTTTTTCCCACCGATCGACAAAAAAACTGTTAATATCGACTTGATATTTAACAACCAGTTCAGCATTCAAGAAATTGAATTGCTATAGTTTCATTATTTGAAACTAATTATTATTGTGTTTCGTAATAATTTTCGGCTTAATTTTTGTTAAGTCAAACTATTGAAACACATCAAACAGACAACCAACTATGAAATTCAAAGACTTGAAAATTAAGAAGCAGTTGGGGATAGCGTTCGCGGTGGCAGTGGTGCCGCTGATGTTTATGTCGATTGTCCCGATTGTTAAGGTTGGAAAACTTAACGACACTGCTCAGCAACTTGTTAACCGCTATGTGCCAATGCTTCATTCTGCCAACGATATGGTAAACAGTGTGGGCGGCACGGCGGCTGCGTTTCAAGAACT
>JAFPYT010000063.1 GCA_017394445.1 Bacteroidales bacterium
GCCGATGGAAAGGGGGAATTTCTTGCCTTTGTAGTTGTTCACATCTTTTTCCAGCCGAACAATTTTCAGTTTGTCGGGATAGTTGCTTTTGAACACCTGCAGCACGTACTGCGTGTTGTCGAACGAGTCGTAGTCAACCACCACCACCTCGAGTTTGGGGTAGTTCTGCTCGAGCAGGTAAGTGAGGTTGTCGGTCAAAAGTTTTTCACCATTTTTTGAAGTAAGCACAACAGAAACGGATGGTTGTGCGTTATTATTGGGCGTCGGTTTTGTTTTGGACGCATTGTAGCGGCTTACACGGAAATGGTTAAGGCCGTAGTACAACGCCAAAAACACGAAGGTTATTGCAAACAGCGCCATCAGAATCAGCGGAATGGTCTCAAAATATGTTCCAAAGAGTGTCATGATGAGTTTGATTTGGTCTGCAAAAATAGTTTTTTTTTGACTACCGTCCAAAACCCAACGCCCGATTTTATCAACTATTTACTAACAATGCCATAAAACGATGAAATTCACCCTCGAAGCCACCGACCCCCAGAGCAAGGCACGTGCCGGAGTCATCAGCACCGACCACGGCGACATACCTACCCCCATTTTTATGCCTGTTGGCACTGTGGGAAGCGTAAAAGCCGTTCATATACAAGAACTTATCGACCAAGTTGCGGCAAGGATAATACTCGGAAACACCTACCATCTGTACCTGCGACCGGGTGTAAAAGTGCTGGAGGCCGCCGGTGGACTGCACCGTTTCAACGGCTGGAAACGGCCGATACTCACCGACAGCGGCGGCTTTCAGGTGTATTCTCTTTCCGACAACCGCAAACTGAAGGAGGACGGTGTGGAGTTCCGCTCGCATATCGACGGTTCCAAACATTTCTTCACCCCCGAATTTGCCATCGACGTGCAGCGCAGCATAGGCGGCGACATCATTATGGCTTTTGACGAGTGCACCCCCTTCCCTTGCGAATACAACTACGCCAAACGCTCGATGCATCTCACACACGCATGGCTCGACCGCTGTGTGGAGCGGGTGCGCACCACCGAGCCGAAATACGGCTACAGCCAGTCGCTATTCCCCATAGTGCAGGACAGCGTGTACCGCGACCTGCGCATACAGTCGGCGGAGAAGATAGCTTCGGCTGGCTGCGACGGCAACGCCATAGGTGGACTCTCGGTGGGCGAGCCGGTGGAGACGATGTACGAGCTTACCGAGTTGGTGTGCGGCATACTGCCCGCCGACAAACCGCGCTACCTGATGGGCGTGGGCACTCCGGCCAACATACTCGAAAGCATCGCTCTCGGCATCGACATGATGGACTGCGTGATGCCCACCCGCAACGGCCGCAACGGTCTGCTGTTTACCTCGCAGGGCACCATGAACATGAAAAACCAAAAATGGGAATACGATTTTTCGCCCCTCGACGAGGAGAGCACAGCGCTTGTTGACAAGGTGTACACCAAGGCTTACCTGCGACATCTGTTCAAGGCACAGGAAATTCTGGCCATGCAGATTGCCAGCATACACAACCTCAGTTTCTATCTGCGGCTGGTAACACAAGCTCGCGAACATATCATTGCCGGCGATTTCAGGGAATGGAAGGACAAAATGGTTCCGGTACTGTCGCAACGGCTGTAACGTTTTTTGAAACTATCATAATCTGTTGTAAATGATAGTAACGCCTTTTCTGCAGAGATAGTGGGATAACTACCTTTACAGATTCATATAATTTTCCACGTGGTATTTGAGAGTTTTTGACACTTATGCAGGGTGCTCCTGTTGTCGCAGACTTGCAATCCCACCTTCGTTTGAAGACAAATGCCTTTGACAACCTTGTGAACTTTTGCAGACAAGTAATAAATCGGCAACAACGGAAATGCTTGTGATGAAAGAAACATAAGATGAAATTCTAAAATCAGAGAGGTGTCATTACTTTTTCTGACACCTCTCTGAACCAAAAGATACAATTAACTACTATTCCCAGTAGAAGAACATAAAAACGCTCAATTATTCATCGTTATCGAATTAGTTATTGTATATTCAAATGGGTTATGATTGGAGGTGCCTCTTTCAACAGACCTAAAAGTCATTCTTATAGGAATCATGGTATCCTCTCTAGTTGCAAAAACATAACTATAGCATAGGACAACCTCCAAATCGTCTTTTTTATCCATTGAAACAAGTTCACAACGCTGGACAAAGCCACTACTTTGGTCAATTGTTACTCGAATAGTGTCTTCCGCATTTTTACCCGACCCCGTCCACATATAGTGAGCATAGGAAATATCGTTTTCTTTATCAATATTAACACCTGCAAAAAGCATTTCCCCTCCAAAAGCATCAAACACTCCTTTTCTATTAATGCAGGGATTATTTTCAAGTAGCGCTTTTACATTGTGTTTTTCAGAAAATGCCTTCTTCCCTTTTTGGTCGGTCTTTGAATTGGTTACAGCGTCTTTAACTGTAAACTTGACATTTGAGCCACTGCGTTTGTGTAGTTTTGATTGTTTTATTTCAAACTCTGTGTCTAATTTGGCCGTAGTGGATTCTTGCGTCTTTCCGTTAAAGTGTCTTTCTGAACTATAAAAAGCATCTGTCGGAATACCGAACTGTTGCACTTTCTGCATAGCATTATCCATAAAACCAGAAAAGGTTAACGGCGTTTTATTATCATTTGTAGATTGGGCATATGTCTCTACAAATGCCATCAATAAAGAAAAAATCAGTATGTTTTTAATCGCCTTCATAGTAAGCTCCTCCATGTTGTCTAATTATTGATGCGTGTTTTTGCGCTGAAGCGGAATACGCCGAGCAAGAACGGCTACTTTTCCCTTTTCGCCACCAACCTTTATGGTCAGCCCATCTAATTTGATTGTTTTCGCTAGTAGGAAGTTCTGGGCTCCTTGGATACTTTGGACAATTTCTTTTATCCATTGATGAAATGTTATACATAATCATCGGATATTCATATTTCCAAAACATACCACTATTGATAGCTACAGAAAAGCCAATTATATATGTTTTTTTCATTGTGTTTTATGTTTTTATTTTTATTACTTTTTTTCTTTTTCATCCGTGTTTGCCCCGCCAAAAGAAATCCCGTGGCAGGGCATGATTTGGCGAGGTAGTACCTCCTGCCGCGACGGCCGTTGGTTTGTACTTTGTTCGTCGTTCGAAATACTGTCCCGCAGGATTTCATTCCGTGTTTTGCAGTGGTTTCGCAAGACGATACTTTTTCAAAGAACCCGAAGAATATAGCGAAAAAACTTATTACCTGTCCTATATAGTATTTAATGAGGTTGCGGGAAAGAAAAATGCGTTTGCGTGTGGGCAAAACACTGACAATCAAGAATTTACACACCTTGCCCATGTGCACAAAAAACGCATCATCTTGATTACCAGTAATTTTCATATATCATTTATTTATTTCCCCGATTTGCGAAGTTACTTAAAATCTTCTATCTTTATGATGTCAAATATTGTCGGGTGTCATCATTTGGCGGGTTGCGGGACAAACCAAGAAAATTCGTCTATAGGTCAAATTGCAGGATAAAAACTTCATATTTGTAGGGAAGCACTACCTTTGCGAGATTTGAGGTAATGGACAAAATCAGGCTAATATCTTTGTAACACACATAATATTCAAACGATTACGGCGTTCAAATGTTATGAACAAAAAAAACTGCACACACTGTGGCAGCCCTCTTTTCATCGGTTTAATATCTCGTCGACTTATTCCCCGAAAGGTTGCTCCTCAGCAGAGCCTTTCTCCGCTTCATCGACGGTGCAAAATTACGAAATCAATTTGAAAAAGCAAAAAGTCGGCTGAAAAAACAGCCTAATTTTTGTCCATTACACCCAACTATATTTAAATTTAATTCAATTTATGTGCAAAAACGGTGTGTTTTTTGGCCGTTGCGACTTACAAATCCATGTAATTTTCGATGTGAATTTTCAACATTTCGGACAACCTTTTGGAACGTTCCACGTCGGGTTCGCCTTCCATCAGGTCGTAGAGCATCTGCAGCTTGTCGATATAACTGGCAATCTCGTCCTCGTAATGAAGCGGGTCGTCGGAGGAGAAGTAAAATCGCAGTTTGCTGTCCCAAATGGCAGTGAGTGGTTCCAAAAATGGGTTTAAACGGTCGAAAATGAGTTTAAACGGTATCTCCTGTTTGTGGTTTTTGGCAAGCATGGCCATGTGGAGCAAAGTTTCGGAGCACTGCTCTATGTCCGTTTCCAC
>JAFPYT010000064.1 GCA_017394445.1 Bacteroidales bacterium
ATCTATCATTTTATTTAATTGGTCTAAACTGATACCAAAATCAGATGCTTTTTTTTCCAAAAGCTTGCGGTCAGGGTCGCTTAAAGTGCCATCGCCACATGCCGATTGTATCAGCATTTTCATTATTTCTATCGACATAATTTCTATTTTTATTTGAAAGTTCAAATTTACACTTTATTTATTATAAAAGCAAAAAAAAATGTATTTTTATTTTTGCTTAAAAATATTTTTTTTCGTGAATAATTGTTTACCTTTGCCAAAAATTTCAAACACGATTATTATACATAAAATGGAAGATAATTACAACCGCGGCAACTCCTATTCGGACAACAATTCCCGCGAAAATTACAATGAAGGCGGAAAACCTCGCCGCAAAAGAATTTTTGTAAAAAAGGATAACGACAATTTTAGCGGAGAACAACGTAGTTTTAGCCGCGACAACGATTCTAATGGTTATCAAAAACGCAGTTTTAACCGTGATGGTCAGAACCAGCGTCAACGTAGACCTTATGGTAACGACCGTGGATATCAGGATGATAGAAACGGTGGCCGTCAAGGATACCGCAGCTACGACAACAACGGAGGCGGATACGGCGGCAACGGTTATCAAAAAAAGCCTTACAATCGCGACAACAACTATCAAGGTGGTGGATATGGTCAAAACCGTCGCTACAACAACGACCGTTATAACAACAACGACCGCTACAATAATGATCGCTACAATAACCGCAATAATTGGAACAATGATGGCGACAATTACGGAAATCGTTATAATTCAAATAATTATGACAATAATAATTTCCGTCCTCGTGGCAACAAATATACCGTTGACGAAAAAGGTTACCATCACAAAAAATATTGGGATCACAGCGACCGCCGCCAAAAAGCAATCGAAAACGATGCTCAGAGCGATGACGATACAATGCTTCACGATGGCAAAATCCGTCTCAACAAGTTTTTGTCTAACAGCGGATTATGTTCAAGACGCGAAGCCGACAAGATGATTAAACAAGGTCTTGTTTCGGTAAATGGCGAAGTTATCACCGAAATGGGTGTTAAAGTAAACCTTACCGACGAGGTAATGTTTGGTGGTCATTTGGTTAAACCCGAACGCAAACGTTATATTATCCTCAACAAACCAAAGGATTATATTACCACACTTCGCGATCCTCATGCTCGCAACACTGTTATGGAGCTTATTGAAGGTGCTTGCAAAGAACGTGTGTATCCTGTAGGTCGTCTCGACCGCAATACTACTGGTGTTCTTCTCTTTACCAACGATGGCGACCTTGCCAAAAAGCTTACTCACCCAAGCAATGAGGTTCAGAAAGTATACCATGTTTCGCTCGACAAAAACGTAACACGTTCTGATATGGACCGTATTGCCGAAGGTTTCGACCTTGAAGACGGCTTTATCAATGCTGACGAAATCATTTACCCGAACCCTGATACAAAATCAGAAGTGGAAATCAGAATCCATTCGGGTCGTAACCGTATTGTACGCCGTATTTTTGAAGCTCTTGGCTACGAGGTTAAAAAACTTGACCGTATCATGTTTGCAGGACTTAGCAAAAAAGGCATTCCTCGCGGTCAGTGGAGATTCCTCAACGATAGTGAAATCGGCTTTTTGAGTATGATTACCAACAAGGCTATTGAAGACGATAACAATAACAATATCGAAGACGATTCAGAAGATTGATTTTTTTTGAATAGAAATGTTTGAAAAAATTAAACAATATTTCTCCTTAGTCCGGTTTGCTCATACGGTATTTTGCATGCCGTTTGCGCTCACCGGATTTTTTTGGGCTATTAAAACCTGTGGAGGCTTTACTTGGATTTTGCTTTTGCAAGTGATTGGATGTATGGTGTTTGCCCGCAATACAGCAATGGGTTTCAACCGCTATCTCGACCGCGATGTGGACGCTAAAAATCCACGCACCAAGAGTCGTGAGATTCCTGCTGGCAAAATATCTCCTAAAAATGCACTTATCTTTGTGATTGTTAACGCATTACTATTTATAGCCGTTACTTTTACAATTAACCGTTTGGTATTTTAC
>JAFPYT010000065.1 GCA_017394445.1 Bacteroidales bacterium
CTCGTCAATGATAAAGACAAAACGGTCGCCGGTTTTTTGGTGGATTTCGTCAAGTGCTCTGCTCAACAATTCTTTTTCTTCCAAAAAAGGATAAGACTCTTTTAAGTCTTTAATCACTTCTTTTTGAGCCTCTTCCACAACGCTCTGATTGTCTAATTGCGAAAACTTGTTCCAATCAATATAAATCGTCGGATATTTATTAAGGTGCTTTTTGTAACTTGGCAGTTTCGCAATTTCCAAATCATCAAACAGCGGAGCTGAATCAGATTTTCTATCGTAATAAGCATAAATCATCTTTGCGGCTACGGACTTACCAAAACGCCGTGGACGCGACACGCACATATAACGATGCGAAGTATCGATACTTTCGTTTAAAATACTTAATAACCCCGACTTGTCAATAAAGGCGGAATTTCTGATGCCATTGAAGGCAATGTTACCCTTGTCGATGAATATGCCCATAAACTTATAAGTTTAGTTTTTGGCAAAGATATGTTTTTTTTTAAAAAAAAGCAATTTTTTCTTCTGCCCATGTAACCACCACCAGATATTGCCGTCATCAAGGGCAAAAGGCAACGAAAAACTATTTGTACAAGATTGTTATACAAAATGTCCACAAATCTGCAACTATCTGTATAAATATCTGATACACAAATATAACGCTCCAAAATATCGGTTTTCTACCTTTGCAAAAATAAATATTAGAAAAGTTGTAACCTTTCTGCAAGTAACATCACTAAGGGTAGAAATTATGACAAATACATTTGAAATGGAGATTCACATCGGAAACCTCATAAAAGAGGAATTTATACAGCAAGGCCGCCGCGCCGAATGGTTGGCGCAACAGTTAAACTGCAACCGCACAAATGTTTACAACATTTTTCAGCGCAAAAACATTGATGTTGAAATGTTGATAAAGATTTCGCGTGTGCTTCATCGCAATTTTTTGCGCGACATTTCCCCCTTGGCCGACACCCCCGACTGTTTAAAATCATCAGACAATATGTCGAAAAATATGTTACACCCTGTCCAAAAAGATGATACGGCATCTTAAAAAAAAGTTCGTATTAAATTGTAACCTTGGTAGGATTTGAGACACTAAGGAAAAAAATATTGTTTAACTATTTAAATTATACAACCATGAAAAGAATACTATTTACATTAATGTTTGCCGCTGCCGTTTCATCGGTAAGTGCACAGTATGGAAGCGCTACCACAAGTACTGATATGTTTGGTAACACAACCACAACATACCGTGATAGTTACGGACAGAGTGGTACTGCAACAAGTCGTACCGATATGTTTGGCAATACAACCACAACATACAGTAATAGTTCCGGACAGAGGGGTACAGCAACCAGTCGTACAGATATGTTTGGCAACACCAACACCACCTACACGGATTCGTATGGACGTAATGCTGGCTCATCAACAAGTCACACTGACATGTTCGGCAACACAAACACAAACTATACAGATTCGTATGGACGTAAGGCTGGATCCTCAACAAGTCGTACCGACATGTTTGGCAACACAACTACTGACTATTATGATGCGTCTGGACGTAAAACAGGCTCAGCGACAAGTAACACTGATATGTTTGGCAACACTAATACATCTTTTAGAAACTGGTAATGAACTAACGGGATGGACTTTATAATAAAGCCCATCCCTTAAAATCTTAATAGAAGCATAATTCTTAAATATATAATCATGAATAAGGCAGCAAAAATCATTGTTACCATAGTAGCAATAGTCATTTTCTTCATCGTATTCGGATTAATAAACGCCGGACGGCAAAGTCAAGGGTTTCATACACCTGGCATTCTTGGCGTTGTGGCTATGTGCGTATTAATAGCAGCACTTCGCGCCCTTTGGAAAAAAGACAACAAAGACAATGACAACAAGAAAAATGAGAGCAATTCTTCATCAATTCTTCAAAAATAAGTATGTTCAAAGACTATTATCAGATACTTAGTATTGCGCATAATGCCACTTTGGAAGAAATCAAGAAGGCATACAAGACCGCATCGATGAAATATCATCCCGACAGAAATCCGGGCAAAGACACCACGTCGATGATGCAAGATATCAATGAGGCATATGCCATCTTAAAAGATGATGAAAAACGTACACGATACGACCAAGAATATAGGAATTTCAAACAAGAGACAACAGAAGTTACGTCATCGCCATCGTGGACATATTCATATAATATCAAAGACGAAAATGTAAAACGAGACGTGGATGATGCTCGCGAATACGCTCGCAATCTTGTTGAGGAATTTATGCATTCGCTAAAACAAAACACCAAAGTCGCAGTTAAAGCCGCAGGAGAGGAATTAAAATCTTGGATTATCGTACTTATTGTGATGAGTATCATAGGATTAGTGTTAGCAAAGGCTTGCGTCTAAAAAATTATCAAAAAAAAGTGTAACCTTTTGCTCATTTCTGTCACTAAGTGTAAAGTTTAACAATTTAAAACACGATAGAAATGAGCAAAAAACACTTTATTTTGATATTCGCACTGAATATCATCATTACATTAAGCAGTTTTGGACAAACTGTTCTTTATACCACCACAAATCTGAACTTACGACGTGGACCATCAACCAATTACGGCGTTATTGGTCAAGTGTCTGCCGGAACACAAGTAACGATCAACGATCCAAGTTATAATGAAAGTGATTGGTTAAGAGTTAACTACAATGGACAGACAGGTTATATCTCAACAAAATATCTCTCTCAACAAAAAGTGTTGACTGCAAAAGTCAGCACAAATAATTACAGTTGGTCGTCACAATCTACGAGTTCGTACAATAGTCATAATGGTTACTATCGCAATTGTGATGGCAATTGGATTCCGCGACCGCAATACAGCAACACTCAGCCATCGGGCGCAACTGCAATTTGCCGCGACGGTACATATAGTTTCAGTGCACACCGCCGTGGCACTTGTTCGCATCACGGAGGAGTGAAGGTTTGGTTATAGCAAATCTGTCTAAAAATACGGCAGAACCACTGGTACTACTCAACGTTCCACTTATCCTTGGTGATATTCAATCAAATTATTCTCACATTATAAAAAGTTGTCCTTTTAAACATTTGGACAACTTTTTTTTGTATCTTTGGCAATAAACATCTACTTATGAAACATTGTGTAGCCACATTATTATTGCTTTGTATAATTGGTAGTACCAACGCGCAAAACTATTTGTCGTTTAACGACTGTATTGATCTCTATGTTCGTGGCCTTTACGAAGAAATTTATCCATCATTGGAACATATCCGAGACGAAATGGAAGATGATAGTCTTTTTGATGCGGAAACTTACTCCGTAGTTGTTATTTTGCTCAGCAGAATAGAGATGGATTCGTTTGGAAATGGCATCAAAGCGGGTCAAACTTTGGAAAAAGCATATAAAACACTGAAAACAAATGTTGGCAACACAACAGAAACTCGTATAATTATAACAAAAGTAGCAGAATGTTACCGCATTATGAGGCAGTTGGGGAAAGCAAAGGCATACCTTATGAGAGCCGAAGAATTATTTGAGGAGGCAGGCGATTTTGGTGAATACTATTTAACGTTGGTAGTGCAAAATGCCATCTATTACTACTTGCTTGACGATAAAGATATGATGAAAAAAAGCGTTGACAAAACTATCAAAATCTATGATAATCTTTATGGCGATATATTTAGTTCTAAGGATTACAAAGGACTTAATATATTAAATAATCTTGCCCTCATTTACAATGATTTGGGTGACACTCAAAAATCCGAAAAGTGCTACAATAGTATCATCGACAATCTGAATGTCACAGATGTTATGGCAAACTCTCTTCATAGTGAGGCTTGCAACGCACTTGCTGTAATAAAAATGCAACAAAATAAATGGCAAGAGGCTATGGACATACTTATGAAAATGAAATGGTATCAAGACTATAACAACAATGTATATATTCAAAATTTTCTGACGTGCAGTTTGTTTCTTGGTGATAAAGAAAGAATTACGCGGTTTTTCGGGTTGTTTGATCTTACTATGCTGATGACAATGCCGCGAATTTTTTTCAGAACAAATGAAGAAAACTACAATTATGTATGGTATGAAAATAATAAAAACATAGAATTTTACAATTTTGCCGCTTACAAATCAAATCTTAGCGAAATAGTAAAAAGTTCATATCTCAGCACCGCATTTTTCAAAACTATATCACTACAAAGCAGCAGGTTGCTTAACGAATATGTTAGGAAATCTGATGATGAGCAACTCAAATCAGATTATTATCAATCGCAAGAGTTAAAACATAAGTACATATTTGGTCGTGAAACTTTTGAAGAACAAATGCAAGATTATACTGAATATGAAAGACTTTTTGATTCTGTACTGACAAAAATACCCAACCTTAGTAATGAAATTATCAAAAAAATAAATGCTTTTGCCGAATCGAAAGATGTTCTTTACGAAAACGAATACGTAGTAGAATTTTGCCTTATCCCCGTATACGATTCTGTTCCACACCATACAGATTATTTTGGAGCGTACATTTTAGGCAAACATTATTCAGCACCAAAACTTATTAAATTAGCAGAAACTAAGACAATTAAGGAACTATTAACACCTTCTAATGATGAAATGGAGTTTTACTCTAAATTATATTCTGACGAAATCAATAATAATCTTTATAACCTCATTTTCAAATCATTAGATATATTTTTAAAAGATGCAAAAACGGTTTATTATTCTCCCTATGGCATTTTGTCAACAATCAATTTTGATGTCCTCACTGATAACAACGGTTTTAATCTATCGCAAAAATACAAACTCGTTAGAGTCTCTTCCTCTGCCGACATTTATTCAGTTAGATCAAGAAATTTAGCAGCATCAGGGTCTGCTGAACTCGTTGGCAATATTAATTACGACACTGCATTTTATGATACTTCACGAGCTTATACCTTTGGCAAATTGCATCATTCTGGTAAAGAAATTCAGTCTATTGCCGATTTTTTAAAACAACACAACATTAGTGTTACATTATTGAATAATAAAGGCGCCAACGAACAAGCAGTAAAGCAACTTTCCGGCAAATCACCCGATATTCTGCATTTCGCAACTCACGGTTTTTGCCTTGATACAGAAGAAAAAGCAGCAAATAAGCCGTTTGCAAAAAATATTAATACATACTCTCAAAAAGAATCCGCAATGATTCTTTCGGGACTCGCTCTCTCGGGTGCAAACAATGTATGGAAAGGCAACTTTGAAAACGTTAATTCCGAAGACGGCATTCTCACCGCCTACGAAATTTCTCAACTCGACCTCTCAAACACAAAACTCGTTGTCCTCTCCGCCTGCGAAACTGCAAGGGGAAAAATCTTCCCTGTGGACGGTGTTTTTGGTTTGCAACGTGCTTTCAAACAGGCAGGTGCAGGTGCGATATTGATGTCGCTGTGGAAGGTGGATGACGGCGTAACGGCTATCTTTATGGAGCATTTTTACAAATTCCTATTCCAATCCAACGGCCGCCACAAGGCTCTCAAACTTGCCCAAGACGAGGTTAAAAAACAATTTCCCGACCCATATTATTGGGCAGCGTGGGTGATGTTGGATTAGAAAAATGGCAAATCTCCATCAAAAACTTATCTCATAAACCATATTTTGATTTATCAATGCTGGGTCGGATGCCATCAAATCCCGCAATTGAAGTATCCAATCGGTATTTTTGGTAATATGTTGATTTTTAAGAACTTGTGTTATATAAAATGATAACGCACCGAAATATCTGCCATTTTTTATCACCTCGTGGTTAATTTGATATGCACGGCAGGCTTCAAGCACAATTATGTCGGCGCCACCCGGTATTTTTTCTATCGCAAACTTACTTGTACGGTCTATTCTCGGGGCGAAATATTTACCGTTTTCGCTGAATCCCAAACGAGTACCGCGGGCAATGCCTTCATCGTCAACTTCATCGCGCGAACCTGTTCCCGAGAAGCAGGCATCAATTACAACGCATAATAGTCCATTTTCACCGATTTTTTGGCGGATGGCTGTGAAATACGAATATAGTTCGTCGTCGATGATATGGTTTTCGCCTTCATAAACACCTGATTGATAATTAATTTTGGCATCGTATGATACAAGTGATTCGTCCCAATGGTCGTCTTCGTCGAAAGGTGGCTTATCTTCAAACGGCTGACCGTGGCACGAAAAATGAATATATACATAACTTCCTTTGGCAGAGTTTGTTGCAAGGTTTTGCAATTGGCTGCGGATATTGGCGGCGGTGGCTTGGCTGTTTAAAAGTGTAGTGGTTTTAAAACCTTTATTATCAAGCATTTTGCCAACAATTTCGTAATCATTTGCGCCGTGGATTTTTTTAAATCCTGAACTTTCGGGATAATCGGATATACCCACAAAAAGCGCACATCTCTCCTGCCCCATCGCAGCAATGGCGACGAAACTTATTAATATACAGACAAATAGTATTTTCCGCATAAGCATAATTTGTTTGAAAAAAAATTGCAGTCCACCATTGTGAACTGCAATTAATATACCTAAATTACAATATTTTACAAATACGAAACCTTATACCAATCAAAATCGGCACATCCGCCTGGCTGCTTGGTAGAGTAGTAGAATAGCGCATAACGCTGACCCATAAAGTGATCGAGGCTGTATGTCATATTCAAAGTGTGTCCGATGTGGTTCCAATTGGTGCCATCGAGCGAATAGTAAAATTCGGCTTTGTCGATACCGTGGCTGCCAATCAAACTGTTGTCGGCTTCGCGGGTAAAATCGCAATCGGCTTTGAAATAGATTACGTCGGCATCAACGGGGATGGTTTCAACCTCGTGCTGAACACCACGCATGGGAGGCCAACCTGTGGATTCACCTTCGGGCATATTGTCTACCATTACGATAGATTTTTTGCCGCCGTCGTTTTTAACTGCCACAAATCCAAACTGACCTGCAAGAAGTCCGAGACCAGCAATGTCGCCATCGTTGAGTTTAGATGCGTCGAGCATTACCGAACCGCTGCATTTAGGTCCGAATGTGCGCTGTGTGAGCATATTACGGCTTTGGGTAAAGAGAGTGTCGGTGCGGTCGGTTTTAAGGCGGAGAAATCCTTTGCGCTCGGTCATACTCCAAAGCGAGTTTACAGGATTGTGGTTCCACTGCCAAACAATTTTGGGTTTGTCGCCATCGAAATCATCGCTGTCAACAATGCCGGGAATCAAACCTTTGCTCTTGGGAAGGTCAAGTGTATCAGGCACTTTGCCGTTTACACCAAACACAGGCCAACCATCTTGCCATTCCACAGGAACAATAAACGGAATACGTCCCACAGCACCACGGTCGCCAAAAAGATAAGCGTACCATTTGCCTTCGGGAGTATCGATTAAGCCGCCCTGAGCCACGCCTTTATCTTGAAAAACCATCTTGCCCTCGTAAGGACCAAAAAGATTGTCGGCACGGTGACAAACCACTGTGCGCATTCCGCCGCGAGGCCAAGTGATATTGATAAGATAGTATTTGCCGTTGATTTTAAACATCTGCGAACCCTCTGCGCCAAGCATAAGATCCTCACCAGCAGGAAGTCCGGCATTTTCGATAAGGACTTTTTCAGATTCGGGAACCACGCCAGAAAAATCGGGCTTGATTTCGCGGATAAAGATTTTGCCGTTGCCGTTGATCATATACACCTTGCCGTCGTCCTCAAAAACCACTGTATGGTCGTGGAGCGAGGGTTCAAACTCGTGACGTTCCCACTTGCCGCCCTCGATATTGTCGGTGGTGAAAAAGTAGGTCTTGGCTGTTACTTGGTCGAACGTGCTAACAAAGTATTTTCCATTAACATAGCGGATGCAACTTGCCCACGAACCCTTGCCGTAGGTGTTTTTGCCGTTGAGGAGCATAGTTTCGTCTTTTTCGCCAAGAATATCGTAAGCGTAACTTACTATCTCCCAATTAGAAAGGTCTTTTGATTTCATAATCGGAACGCCAGGATTCATGTGCATTGTGGTGCTACTCATATAATAAGTGTCGCCCACGCGCATCATCGACATATCGGGCACGTCAGCCCAGATAATCGGGTTTGGAGTGCCAAGTTGCACGGCTTCCTGTTGTTGAGCCTGATTGCAACCGGCGAAAATTGCCGCCGCACTAATGGCGGTTATTAAACAATTGAATTTCATTGTGATAGAGTTTATTATTTAAAAAGATTGATGTCAACAAAATTGCCAAGAGCACGGTGACCGTCGGCATTGGGATGAAGATGGTCGTTGTCGTGAAGTGTGGAATCCATTATAAATGGGTCTTCTTTGCTGCAAATAGCTGTTTCTAAATCAATTACAGCGTCAAACAAACCACAAGTGCGAATCCAGTTGTTAACGTTTTGGCGAAGTTGCTCTTTTTCGGGAGTGTAGTAAAAACTCTCTTTAAACGGGGTAATGGTAGCGCCGTAAACGATTAATCCTTTGGCTTTTGCATCGTTTATCATCTTGGTGTAGGCATCTTTCAAGGCTTGTTCGGTTTGTGCCACATCGCGAGAGCCACCAATATCGTTAACACCCTCAAATATAACTACATACTTAACGCCCGGCTGATCTAACACATCGCGACTGTAACGCTTTGATGCCGTAGGACCTAATCCTCCGAAAACCACACAGTTGCCGCCAATTCCCATATTCAATACGCTGAGATTTTTGGTTGCGGAATCGGCTAAAAGACGCTCGGTAAATACATCGGGCCAACGGTTGTTCATATTGGTGGTAGAGCCGCGACCGTCGGTAATTGAGTTGCCTATGATAGCCACAGCACGGTTTTTAACAGAAGTGAGAATGTCGATACGCTCAATTGAGTACCAATGGTCGGTTTTAACTGAGTTACTGAAATTTGCATCGTTGAGATGGTTGCCTTCCATAATAAACGATGTGGTGCGCGAACCCGGGTGACCAGTGAGTTTTTCAGGAGCGTTTTCGTAAACAATTGTTATAGCCACGTCGCCACGATTTTTAACCGACAGAGCCAACGGGTCGGAGATAACTGTTTCGCCAACAGGGATTTCCAAAGATGGTTTATTCCCAAACAAAACATTAGTGGCAGAAGCAGGGTCGATGGCGCAACTGTCGATAGAATTGGCAATGCTCACAGCGGAGATTTTCAACGGAGCGTCGCCAAACTCGTTAGAAAGTTTTAACCTTAGCGAATCGCCGCCAAGAGTTACCTTAACGCGCTGACGGATAGTGTTTCCCGAAAGTCCGGGCGCAGGCGGCATATTGTGCGGTTCGGTAAGTTGCACGGCTGTGCCCCAAGTGGCAAGCCAGTGTTTTGGTTCTGCGTTTTTTGGTGCGTTACCACTGCACGAGAATATTGACATAGTGGTAGTTAGAGCACAAAGATAAATAAGTCTTTTCATTTTCAGTTTATTTTTTAGCGTTTAAAATTATGATGTCACCTTTCGAGGTTTCAATGTCGTATAGGTAGGTATAGTCACAAATTGCTCCGGACTCATCATGAGAATAAAGCGGAGAAAAAATCGGAGATTTAACTTCGGCAGGAAGCAACAACGGATTTTTACATTCACCTTCGGCTGGTTTTAGATTTTTGCCTTCGAGTTTAACCTTAGAACGAATACGTAGAGTTCCGCCAATAGTAGATAATATTTTAACATTCTGCAACTTACAATCATTCCAATCCATATCTACTACAAAACCTCCGCGAGCCTTTAAGCCAGAAACAGAGCCGGTGTGCCACGTCTTAGGCAAGGCAGGTAAAAGGAAAACCGCCCCATCGTGGCTCTGCAAAAGCATTTCGGCAACGCCGGCACAAAGTCCGAAATTACCATCAATCTGAAACGGCGGATGAGCATCAAAACCATTGGCGTAAATTCTGCCTTTGCCATGATACATCCAACCATCTTGGCTCGACGGCAAAAGATTAAGCATATTGCATATAATATTATAAGCATGGTCGCCGTTGAGAAGACGCGCCCAAAGGTTGATTTTCCAACCTATGCTCCATCCGGTAGCCATATCGCCACGTTGTTCGAGAGAGATTCTGGCAGCATCCAAAAGACCCGCATATTTAAACGGAGAAATCTGCGAAGAGGGATAAAGTCCGTATAAATGAGACACATGGCGGTGGTCGTCTTTTGGGTTGTCGGCATCTACAAGCCATTCTTGCAATTGTCCGTATTTACCAATTTGCATCGGAGCAATTTGTGAAAGTGCATTAGAAAGAGAATCGCAAAAAGCGGCATCTTTGTTGAGGGTTTTGGCTGCGTTAAGTGCTTGACTAAAAACGTCGAACGCAATTTGATTATCCATTGTGCAGCCTGCCGTCATCGACGAACCATCGTTTAAATATCCATGCTCAGGCGATGTGGAGGGGGTGGTGACCAAATATCCAAACTTAGGATGTTTTACCATTGCCGTAAGGTAAAATTTGGCACATTCTTTTAAAATATTATAATTTTTTGCAAGAAAATCCTTATCGCCAGTAAACAAATAATGCTGCCAAATGTGAGTAGAAAGCCATCCGCCGCCATTGGGCCACATGCCCCAATAAGCACCGTCGATGGGACCCGTAACTCGCCAAATGTCGGTGTTGTGGTGAGCCATCCAACCATCTGCGTGATAGATAGTTTTGGCAGCCTCGCGACCCGTTTCCGAAAGGTCTTTGATAAGATTGAAAAACGGCTCTTGACACTCGCTCAAATTGGTAACATCGGCTGGCCAATAGTTCATTTCGGCATTAATATTAATGGTGTATTTGCTGTCCCAAGGAGCATCGATAGAATTGTTCCAAATTCCCTGTAAATTAGCCGCTTGACCGCCCGGTTGCGACGACGAAATCAACAAATAACGTCCGTATTGAAACATCAAGGCTACCAAATCTTCGTCGGTGTTCTTGTTGAAATTTTCAAGACGAACATCGGTGGGAAGTTTCGACGATTCATCTTTGGGTAAGGTCAATTTTACACGGTCGAATTGTTGTTTGTACTTTGCAATATGAGCCGAAAGCATTGAATTATAATCTTTTGCAATGACATTTTTGAGACTCTGTTCAGCCTTTTGCATAGCGTTGCCACTAACATCTTTGTAATTAACAAAATTGGTGGCGGCAGAGATAAAAATCACTGCCTCCGAAGCGTTGTTAATGGTTAATACAGAATCCTTTGCGATGGTTTTGCCATTGGTTTTTACCTCCACAATGCACACAGCGTTAAGTTTTGACTCCACGCCCTCTTGGTCTTTGCCTTTAAGATTGATAGTCAAGCGATTGCCATTTGCTTTGACGGTGTTTTGCAATTTGCAATTGTGATTAATCGAAAAATTCAGTTTTTTCTTTTTGTCGGCTTCAAGTTTCACAACAATTACATCATCGACAAACGAGGCAAAAACTGTGCGTTTATAATTCACACCATTGGCAGCAAACTTGGTGGTAGCCACAGCGTTAGAGATATCAAGTTCGCGATAATAATCGCTAAAATCGTTGATGTCGGCAAAATCGAAAAATAGACTTCCAAGGGTCAAATAGCCCATTCCGTGCTGACCTGTAAAAAAGTTTTTGTTGATAATTTCCTGAGCCTCAGCGTTTTTATCCTCAAAAATAAGGTTTCGCACGTGGTCTAACTCTTTGTAAGCATTTTGGGGGATATTGTTGTGAGGTCCGCCCGCCCAAAAAGTCTCCTCATTGAGTTGCAGTTCATCGTGCTTTGGATTTCCAAAAACCATAGCCCCAAGATGCGAATTTCCCACGGGAAGAGCCTCGGTCCAAGCGGAGGCAGGAGCGTTGTAATACAACACATTAGAAGTCGACAAGTTAGAATTCGTCTGTCCACTTGCCGAAGAAACGCCGCCCGCCGCCATCGCCGCGCACAACGCACAAGTAATTGTAAAAAGTCTTTTCATATTAAGTGATAAGTTTATTGTTTGAGGGCAAAGGTAAAAAAAGAAACACTATC
>JAFPYT010000066.1 GCA_017394445.1 Bacteroidales bacterium
CCCGTGGCAGTAGGCTACCCTATCAAGAATGTTTTTGACAAATCAGACAGCGACCCCGAATACACCACCGAGAAAAAAGACGGCTACTACGTGGCCACACGCCGCACATACCGCGACAAGTACAACAAACGCGACGTGATGATTTCATTCTACGCCAAAGACGAGAACTCTAACATCGAAAAAATCCGTCTCTACAACGTTCCTTTGCAGGTTACTCTTCTATCCGACATAGAGGACGAGACCAATATGCCAAAAGAAGTCAAGGATTTGTGGAACAAATTCGACGCTCAATACAAAATCACTGCGGGCTTGGGCGAATTTCACAATAGTTGGACAAATGCGAGCGGCTTTTCGGCAAGGTTTTTCGACAACGGACAATATACTCCGACAAATCCCAACCAACAAATCGACATTGAGTTTAAATGGTATGCGTTCAAAAAATCCGACGGCTCGTACCTGATTCTCACGCAGAAAAACGTTGACAATATCTACTTTTTGCCCGACGATGTGCAAAAAGGCTTGAAACGTGAGTTTGCGCAATATCTCTACAAAGACGGCACTATCACACAGACCGAATTTGACCTTCCGCAAACCACAGCCGAGGACTATCCTGCGGGCAAAAAAGATAAGAAAATCATCCCCGTGGGAAAAGAGCACGTAGAAAAAGTTGGTTCTTCATTGACCGTTACCGCACCCATCTACACTTGGGAAGACGGCTGCAAACCCGACATCAAAATTGAAAATTACGGATTCAGTCTATGCGCCGGCACAACCACATATCAGCACTTCGCAGAATTTCAAGACGATCCTGCCTGCGCTTTCTTCTACCAAACCACATACGAATGGAACGGCGAAAAATTCGTATACAGAAATATGTATGAATAATTATTTCAGACAATTAGTATAAAAAAAATAAACCGTCCAAATCTAAAACATTGAGAAGATTTGGACGGTTGTTTTTTTCTTATTATCAATCTCTACCTATACCAATCGGCATACATAGCGTAATTATCTACAATCCTGTTAATCAGGTCTTTTTGAAGTTTCTCGTCGGTGTCCTTGATTTTTTTAGCAGGACATCCGGCGTAAACGCTGCCTTTTTCTGTCTTGGTGCCTTTGGTAATTACGGCTCCGGCAGCCACAATGCAGTTTTCCTCTATCACGGCGTCGTCCATCACAATTGCGCCCATACCAATAAGCACGTTGTCTTTGATGGTGCAGCCGTGCACAATGGCGTTGTGAGCAATGGAAATATTGTTGCCGATATTCAGGGGCGAAGTCTTAAAAGTGGCGTGAAGGCAAGCGTTGTCTTGAATATTAACGCGGTTGCCAATGCGGATATAGTGTACGTCGCCACGGATTACGGCATTGAACCAAACGTTGCAATCATCGCCCATAACCACATCGCCGATTATGGTGCAGTTGTCGGCAAGCCAAATATTTTTGCCAAACTGAGGGGTATGTCCCAAAAGGGGTTTTATAAGAGCCATTATTATATAAGGTGTAAAATTTATTCAAAAATCTGTTTGCTTAAAGCGGAGAAACCATCGGAGAGGTAAAACGAAATCAAATCTTCGATTCTAAGAGCAAAATCGGCGTGAAGCATTCCACCGTCGGTATTTTTGGCGCAAGCAATTTCGGTAACGCTCATAGCCTTAGTAAGTTCCAAAAGTTCGGCAAAATCCACATCTGTTTTGATAATAGCATTTGTGGCGGTAACGATATTGCCGGCAAAGAGCAAACCAAGACGGTCGGCATAATGGCACATCAGGCGCGACACAGCGGCATATTCGCACACTTTGAGGTCGGCAGGTGTTGACGGCTTGTAATGTATAATCGACAGTTTCTTTTCGAGCGAAACAAGTATCTGCTTGTCGGTAGATTCAAAACTCTCCCACAGAGGATACCCGCAGAAAACATTTGAGGCAAAACGGTATTTGTCGTAATAATCTGTGTTTTTGGATATAAACGACGGAGCGGGAATATAGGTAGAAATCTTGTCGATATTCATTGCGCCGGAGTTGAAGAAATCGCGGAACAATTTATCGCTCAGCAACTTGGTAAATCCCGATTTGATATTAGCCATTTCGCGAGCAAGAGCAAAAAACAGTTCGTTTGGCGAAAGGTAACGCTCGGTGTCAACATCAAGATGGCTGAAACCAACGGCAATAAAAGGTTTTGCAGCGTTGTAAGATGTTACGCCAACCGATTTTTCACCCTTAAACACGTAAACATCGGGAGTTTCTATCTCAAAAAACTTTGCCACATATTCGGCAGCCTCGGCAAGCGCAGGATAATTGGCAGAGGTAGCCTTTTCGCCGAAATTGGCAATAGAGTCAAAAAGTTCGGGAGTAGTTTTGTCGAGCCAAGATTTCAAGTCGGCAAAGAGCATCTTCTTATTCATAGCAGGATGATTAAGAAGGCTTTCGGTGGTTTTTGCAAATGTACCTTTAATTTTGCGTTTATCCACACGGATATTCTGAGCGGCAAATTTTTCGTGGTCGGAAAGCAGCAGCACCTCATTGGCACGGTCTTTAAGAGCCGAGGCAGAAATTGCCGATAGTTTAGATATATTATTCTCGCTCAATGGCTTAACGCAAGCACGGAGCGCACAATATTTTTCCGACTGTTTAGGATCGCCAGAGGCATTAAACATTACCTCGTAAGCAAGGGGCGAAATAAACGCACCCGAAAATTTTTCGTCGGGAGTGTGCTGAGCATCAGGAGCAAGAGACAAAGCGCTTTCGTCGGCAATGCGGTTGAGAGCCGATTCTGCAATTTGTTCTGCCGATTTGCGGTCGCCGGTGGTGAGAAGTTTTTTGGCTGTCTCTATTTCGGCTAATATAATATTAATAGTGTCGGATTCGAGTTTCAGATAGCGGTCTTTGAGCATTACAAGAGTCTTGTTGTATTGCTCGTATTGCTCTTGCGGCATTTTGGTGCGGTTAAAAATGTGCATCAGCACCGCAATATCCTGTTTTTCTAATTTAAAATCGGCGGTAAGGGTCAACGCTTTTTTGTACAAATCAGCATCGGCAACGGCGGCAGAGGCAAGCGAAATAAGTTTAAGAGTTACCTCGTCGTCTACATCGTCGAAACTATGGTTTGTAGCCTTCATCACCAAAAATTGAGCGGCAAAGGTAAAAAATCCGTCCTTAGCCTCCTCGGCATACTGCAATAGAAATTGCGATGCAAGCAGAGTTTCTTCGTTGGTCTTGGCAAAATTGAAATTGAGAATTGCCAAGTGCTTCATTTTCTCGGCTTTGTCGGCATTGTTGAGTTTGCAGATTTCGTCGTAAAGAAAATCATTATCGCGATTGGTAATCCACGAAGTAGAGCCGCAAACCACGGTGTCGCGACCGATTCGCGATTTTACCTGCATCTCCACGCCGCTGAGGTCTTCGGCATATTTGATATTGAGATTTTGGTCGAGGCAAAAAATATACGCGCCGTTGGTAGTAAGCACGTAAAACGATTTGGCAGCCACAGATGTAAGGGCGTTTACCTTGCTCTGCTCCACCTTATATATATTGAGTTTGGCAAGCAAACCCTCGTCGTCGTCTAAATGGAAGGCGATAAGCGGACGAATGCCAAAGCCCATTTTTTCAAAATAACGTCCCTGAGTGCCAACAGATTTCTGCACAGACTCAGGATAAAGCGAAAAGATATAGTCGTCGGCAAACTGAAAAAGTTGCTCGGTGCTTCCCGAAGTTAAAAGTTCCGAAATTTTACCTTCGGAATAATTTGCGTCTTCGATAAATTTGTATGGAACAACGTTGATATAAAGATACTTACCGTTAACGAAATATACCACCGCCTTTTTTAATCCTGGGGGAAACGAGCGGTGAAAAGTAACAATATTAAGGTCGTGGTCGGTAGATTGCTGCGATTTAAGTTTCAGAGTTTCGGTAACATACTTAGAGAGCGCCACTGTAAAAGTGTTTACATCAAACGAAGGCGGCACAGCCAGCACCTTACCGTTGTTGATAAGGCTGATTTTGATGTTGTTGATTTTTTGCAGTTCGGCAGGAGCATTGATAAGGCTGCCGAGAAGCGTCTCTTTGTAAGCCGGTGAAATTTCAATCTGTTTCATACCGCCCAAAAATTAGCGTTTAATTATTTTGGAACTCTTGTGTGGCAATAAAATTAAATTTCATCTCCAACACATCTTGGTAGTCCTGACCGTATTCAAACAGTTCGTCGTCGTCGTAATACCAATTGATAATAAGGTTTTTACCTTGTTTTTTCAACTGAGTAACAAATTCCAAAAATCTGATGAGATATTTGGCAGACGATGAGTTGAAATATTCAAATTTAATATTTACTGTGGTAGTAGGTTTAGGATCTTTTACATACTCCTCCACCCACTCCAAAAGCGGTTTGTAAAGGCTTTCGGTGTTCTCAGGAATAGAGCGTCCGGCGAGTTCCAACACGCCCGTCTCGGGGTCTAACAGCACCGAGGGGGTCTTCATATTGCCGGTTATTTTTATGGTTTCCATTGTTCCTAACTTATCGATTTTTTCTTCGGGTAAAGATAGATATTATTTTTTTAAAAGCAAACAAAATTTTCAATTTTTTACATCAACTTTTTAATTGCGTCGATATTTTCTTGGCAGTCGGTTTTGCCGTCGGCGGTGTACATTGATTTAAGCACGTCGGCGTAATTCTGTAATATTTTGAACCTTACGAGTTTCATTGTGGAGTTCATCATTTGGTTTTGCTCGGTAAATGGTTCGGGTATAATGCGGAAAACAGAAGGAATCCACTGACGGGGAAATTTATTTTTGTACGCTCCATCGGTGGTAAACGAGAAGAACGATTTCTTTACGGCTTCGAGCATTTTTTGCGGGTCGGTGATGTTGTTGCGTTTGGCGTAATCCTTAATGCGGTGAGCGTCTAAGGTAACGAGCGCAGATGTGTATTTGCAGTGGTCGTTGTAGAGAACTGCCTGATAGATAAGGTCTCCGCTGTTAACAATAGCGTCTTCCATTGCCTCGGGCGAATATTTTTCACCGTCGCTCGAAATCAGAAGTGCTTTTTCGCGACCTGTTACATAAAGGAAGTTATCTTTGTCGATATAGCCCATATCGCCTGTATTAAGCCAAGTGCCGTTGATAACTTCTGCTGTGGCTTCGGGATTTTTAAAGTAACCTTTCATAACGTTCAATCCCTCAATACATAAGATACCTTTCTGACCTGCGGGAAGTTCGTTGCCGTCGGGGTCTACAATTTTTGCCTTTATACCTGTGAGCACGCCACCCGACGAACCGAATTTGTGTGCGTAAGAGGTGTTAACAGAGATAATCGGCGAAGCCTCGCTAAGTCCATAACCCTGATATACAGGCACTCCGAGAGCGTTGAAGAAAAACTGCTGCTTGATATCCAACTGAGCGCCGCCTCCCACAAAGAATTGGAAATTGTTGCCGAATATCTTGCGAATTTTCTTAAACACAATGGCGTCGGCAAGTTTGTAGATAGGATATTTCCACATACGTAAAAATATGTTGGGCTTGTTGTAGCCGTTGCCGTAAAATTTTTCTCCTGCCTTTATACCCTTGTTAAAGAGGAACTTAGCAATTCCGCCTTTGGCGTTAATGCCGTCTTGAATCTTGCGCATAAAGTTGCCTGTGAGGGCGGGCACAGAGAGCATAAAGTCGGGATTGGTCTCCTTTATATTAATAGGAATATTTTTGAGTTGGTTGATTGCTCCGCCGCGACTGTCTACAAATGAGATATGAATGCCGCAGAGGGTAGCCACGTAGAAACCTACCGTGTGGGCAAACGAGTGGTCGAGCGGAAGCACCACAAACATTTTGCTTTTAAACTTTAATTTAAAATATCTTAGAGCGTCGTGAGCATTTGCCCAATAGTTTAGTTGGGTAAGCATAATGCCCTTGGGATTGCCGGTAGTGCCCGATGTGTAACTAATTGTTACAACGTCGTTTTCCTCAACGGCGGCAATGCTCTTTGCAAGTTGTTCGGCATATTTTTCGCGGTTTTTGCGACCGTCTTCCATAAGGTTGTCGTAGAGGTAAACGCGGTTGTTGATATGCTTCAACGATTCGTAAGTGTCGGTATCGTTGTCTAAGTAGATGATGCCAATGCCAAGGTGAGCCATCTCTTCGGCAAGCGAGAATGTCTTGCTAACGCAGTTTTTAGAGATTACAACAAACTTGGTTTCAGCGTGCTTGATACGGTACATCAGTTCGTCGGGCTGCAATTTAACTGATAGCGGCACCGAAATACCTCCGGCTTTGAGCACGGCATATTCCGACACTATCCACGACGAGCGGCCTTCGGAAATAATAGCCACTGTCTCGTTTTTTTGAAGTCCGAGTTTCAAAAGGCTGATGGCAAGGCAATCAGAATGTTCTGCCACTTGTTTGAAAGTGAGGCTCTTCCATCCCTTGTCGGTTTTATCTGAAACATAATCAACGTCTTTGAATTCATCATTCTGCGACGCCGAGTTAAGCATTTCAAGCACTGTGCGTTTCATCTTCTTATATAGATTTAAGTTCTACGATTCAAAAGTTGTGTATTGTTCGTTTACATCGATAGGTTGAATGTCGATATTGTCGACACGCGCCCACACTGGACCCTTCTTGCAAAAATCAATAAACTCTTGCAAGTTTTTTTCCTCGCCCTGAGCCTCGATGTATACAGAGCCATCGGCTTTGTTTTCAATCTTGCCCTTGATGTCGTAATCTTGGGCGGCAAGGCGGGTGTAGTGGCGGTATCCTACCTGCTGAACCCTTCCTGATACTGTTATGCTAACTGCTTTTTCCATTTTTTATCGTCAAAATATATTGTTTCAGTCAATTCTAAACGTTCTAAGTTGGCGGTTCAACTCTTTTTCGTGTCCGCCGCAAACCCTGTTTAGCAGGGCGTGAAACTGAGTGCCGTGGTTCATCTCAACCGTGTGGCAAAGTTCGTGAAGTATCACAAAATCAACAAGGTGCATCGGCAACCGCATTAAAAAACACGAAAGATTGATATTCTTTCGCGATGTGCAACTGCCCCAACGTGTACGCGCACGGTTGATTTTCAAGGTGTTGTACCTAAAACCAAACCTCTCGGCAATAAACCTAACCCTCTCAGGCAGATATTGTTTGGCGGATGTGCGCAGGCGTAGCAGTTCTGCGGGGTCAACAGTGCGTTTTGAGGTAGGCACGGGCGAGTTTTCGGCTCGTCGGGCGCAACGTTTTTTGGCGTTTTCAATCCACGCAGAGTGCTGACGTACAAAACATTCCACCTTGTTTTTAGCAATGCCGGGACGGAGCGTTACTGTTACAGATGTGTCGCGGTGCACTATTATGCGCATTCCTTTTGATGTGGAGAATTCCTTTACAGTAACTTCGCCCACGCCGTCGATGTCCATCTTGTAGTTTTTCCTTCGTAGCCTGAACATTGCTTTAATGTTTTCAAAATGCAAAGATATGATAATAAAACAATAATTAAAGCGAATTTTAAAAAAAATTTGTTTTAAGCCGTAAGGTTTACTAATTTTGTAAACTCAAAATAATAGACAAAAACGAAACAGACACAACAATGGAAATTGCAGTAAGAATAGGGCAGTTGATCCTGAGCCTCAGCCTCTTGGTAATCTGCCACGAGTTCGGACACTTTATCACAGCAAAGATTTTCAAATGCCGGGTGGAGAAGTTCTACCTCTTTTTCAACCCTTGGTTCAGCCTTTTTAAGATACAGCGTGGCGAAACAGAATACGGCATAGGATGGCTTCCGCTTGGCGGATACGTAAAAATTGCCGGAATGATCGACGAGAGTATGGATCTCGAACAGATGAAAAAAGACCCGCAGCCGTGGGAGTTCCGCTCAAAACCCGCTTGGCAACGCCTTATTATTATGGTGGCAGGCGTGGTGGTTAACGTGCTGTTGGCTATGCTGATATACGCTATGATGGCTTTTCATTGGGGCAGCGACTATCTCCCCGTGCAAAACCTCAAATACGGCATTATGGTAGACTCAGTTGCATACGAATTTGGTCTCCGCAATGGCGATAAGATATTGGAAGTTAACGAGAAACCCGCCGACAGTTTCAACAGCGTATTTATCGACCTCCTGCTCAAAGACCCACGCACTATTACTGTGGAGCGCGACGGCGAACGCAAGACTTTTACCCTCACCGACAGCACCATAGCCAAGATGCTAAGTCTTGAAACACCCTGCATTTCGCCCCGTATGCCGTTTAAGATTGGCGAATTTGCCGAAGAAAGCACAGCCGACGAAGCAGGTTTTCAAAAGAACGACCTTGTGATTGCTATCGACAGCGCCGATTGCAGATTTTACGATCAAGTGCGCGACAAATTGCAAGAAAACAAAGGCAAGACCTCAGTATTCACAGTTGTTCGCGAAAACAACGACACCTTAAATATAGAGTTTGCCATTCCCGAATCGGGCAAGATGGGCGTTTACACCTACGGATTTGCCGATTTTCTTGAATATAAGCACATTGACTACGGATTTTTTGAATCGTTTCCCGCAGGTATAAGCAAAGGCGTTGACAAAATAAAAGAGTACTGCCGTCAGTGGAAACTCATCTTCAACCCCGAAACCAAGGCTTACAAACAGGTGGGCAGTTTTATCACAATGACCAAGATTTTCCCCGGCACGTGGGACTGGTACGCATTCTGGAACCTCACCGCGCTATTCTCGATAATGTTGGCAGTAATAAACATTATTCCTATCCCCGGATTGGACGGTGGACACGCGTTTTTCACTATCATTGAGATGATTACAGGACGCAAACCGAGCGACAAGTTCTTAGAAGTGGCTCAAACCATAGGTATGATTCTCATAATTTTATTGATGGTTTACGCCCTTGGCAACGACATCATCAGGTCGATTTTCTAACTAAACAATATAAAAATATGAAGATAGCGAAATTACTGACAATCTGCGTTTCGGCACTTGTTGTTTCGTGCAACGGTGGAAGTGGCGCTATGGACAAATTTATGGCATCGAGCGCAGGCAAAACCGGCGACGTTTTAGTGGTAATGAACGACGATTCGTACGACGGATATGTGGGCGACACAGTGTTTAATTGGCTCACACAGCCGGTGCTGGTGCTTCCGCAAGACGAAGCCTCGTTTAAGGTAATACGCATTAAGCCAACAGCCTACAACGATATGCTGCGCAAAACCCGCAACATTATCTACTGCGACATCAACCCTCAGAACGAAAAACCAACTATCAAAGTGGAGGGCGACCGTTACGCATCGCCGCAGATATTGATTACAATTAAGGCTAAGGACGATTCGGCGTTTTACAACACGTGGCTAAAAGTAGAAAAATACATCTACGACACCCTCTCCTACGCTGAAAAACAACGCTATCTTGCATATTTCAACAAATACCGCGAGGCAAATCTCGAAAACGAACTCAGCCAATCGCACCCCTACTCGGTATACATTCCCAAGGGTTACAATTTAGATGTTAACAAGCCTAACTTTGTGTGGATCAGCAACGAAACAAGCATAAGCAGTCAAGCATTGCTGATTTTTAACTTTCCATACGAAGGTCCCAAATCGTTTGAAAAACAGAGCCTTTTGGCAAAAATCGACAGCGTGCTGATGCTGAATGTTCCCGGTCCCGCCGATGGCAGTTATATGGCTATCTCAAAATATTTTGAGCCTATCCAAGAGGCGTATATGCGCCGTGGAAACTATGTTTCGGAGATGCGCGGACTTTGGGAAACCAAAGGCGATTTTATGGGCGGACCATTTGTGTGCCAATCTCTTGTAGACACCGTTAACGCTCAGATGATTAATGTGTTTGCCTACGCTTACGGTGGCAAGAAAGACAAAAAACTGCTCGTTTGGCAGTTGGAGTCGATTATGAGTACTTTTGAAATAAAAAACAAAACAATAGAAAATGCAAAAAAAGATTAGACTTACCAAACAATTCGGCTTTGAGGCAGCACACGCACTATATAATTACAACGGTAAATGCTGCCGTCTTCACGGACACAGTTACAAACTTTTTGTAACCGTTATCGGTACGCCAAACACCGACGAAAATTCGCCTGAATATGGTATGGTGATGGATTTTGGACTCTTAAAAAAGATTGTAGACGAGGAGATTATCAGCAAATTTGACCATTCGGTAATGCTCAACCGCCGCACCAAGGCTCAAATCGACGAATCCGACGTGCTGTTTAGCAATGTGATACGTTTTGAAAATCAGCCCACTTGCGAAAATATGCTTATACTTTTTGCCGAAAAAATCTCGGCACGCCTGCCCGAAGGTGTAAAATTGCAAAACCTCAAACTTTACGAAACAAGCGACTCATACGCCGAACTCAACGCCGACGATAATTAATTAATAATCAATAAATTTAACGTACTATGCCACGACTTTTCCTTATCGACGCATACGCGATGATTTATCGCGCTTACTATTCGTTTATCAACCGTCCTATGACCAACAGCCGTGGCGAAAATACGTCCGCGATACTCGGTTTTGTCAACAGTATCAACGACATACTAAAAAAAGAAAACCCGTCGCACATAGCAGTTGTGTTCGACCCGCCAAGCCTTACATTCCGCAACGACCTCTGCCCGAGTTACAAAGCGCAACGTCCGCCCACGCCCGAAGGCATCAAGTTTGCCCTGCCGTGGATCAAAAAAATCATCGACTTGCTTGGTATTAAGCAAGTTATGGTAGAAAAATACGAAGCAGACGACATAATAGGCACTCTTGCCAAAAAAGCCGAAAAAGATGGTTTTGAGGTGTTTATGGTAACGCCCGACAAAGATTACAACCAACTTGTATCCGACAATATCAAGATTTATAAACCCAAAAAAAACAACGCCGATATAGAAATTATCGACGCCAACGAATTTCGCAAGCAAACAGGGCTTAAAGACCCGCTGCAATTTATTGATATTCTTGCTCTTTGGGGTGATGCATCCGACAATGTAAAAGGCGTAACAGGCATAGGCGAAAAAACCGCTTATAAACTGATTCAAGATTACGGCTCTATCGACAATATCTACGAGAATATCAGCAAGTTGAAGGGCAAACAAAAAGAAAACTTTATCAACGACCGCGAGGTTGTAAAACTTGCACGAACCCTTGTAACCATAGTTACCGATGCGCCGATAGATTTTTCGGCCGACGAATTTGCCAAGCGCGAACCCAATGAGGAAGCGTTAAAGGCTGTTTTTCAAGAACTTGAATTTAAAAACCTTGCCGAGCGACTTTTTGGTAAAACTGCCGCGCCGCAACAACCTCAGTTTGAACAAGGTACGCTATTTTTCGACGGCGGAATAGAAACCGTTGCACCACCCGAACCCATTCATTACGAAACGGCAAAGACCACTGCCCACACTTATCACCTTGTCAACACTGTTGAAAAAATAAAAGAACTTGCCGACAACTTGTTGAAACAAAAAGAGTTCTGTTTCGACACCGAAACCGATTCGCTCACCATTCATCAAAACCGTCTTGTGGGAATGTCGTTTGCGTGGGAGCCTCACGTGGCATATTACATACCCTTCGACCCAAAAAACGAGACGCAGACAAAAGAGTATCTCGAAATCCTCAAACCTGCCCTCACTTCGCCCGATATTCTTAAAATTGGTCAGAATATAAAATTCGACATTCTTGTGCTAAGAAACTATGGCATAGAGGTTTGCGGCAATCTATTCGACACAATGGTGGCGCACTATATGATTCAGCCCGAACAGCGGCACAATATGGACTATCTCTCAGAGGTTTACCTAAAATACACCCCTATCCACATCGAGGAACTCATCGGCGAAAAAGGCAAGAATCAAAAATCTATGCAAGATGTTGACATAGAACTCATTAAAGAATACGCCGCCGAAGATGCCGACGTTACCTATATGCTCAAAAACTCCCTTTATGCCGAATTAGAAAAAACAGGCGTGCTCAAAGCCACATTAGAAATTGAGATGCCGCTAATCTACGTGCTTGCCGAAATGGAGTACGCCGGGGTTTGCATTAATACGGAATTTTTAAAGGAATACACAAAAACTCTCAATAACGAAATTATTGACAAAGAAAAAGAAATCTACGATTATGCAAAGCATAACTTTAACATTGGTTCTCCGCGTCAACTTGGTGTGGTATTGTTTGAAGAACTCAAAATAGACCCCGACCACAAAAAGACCAAAACAGGTCAGTATGCCACTGGCGAGGAAGAACTTCAAAAACTCAAAGATAAGCACCCGATTATCAACGCTATACTCGATTATCGCGGTCTCAAAAAACTTGTAAGCACCTACACTGAGGCACTGCCCGAACTTATCAACCCCGCCACAGGCAAGATACATACATCATTTAACCAAACAGTTACAGCCACAGGTCGCCTCAGTAGCACAAATCCAAATATCCAAAACATTCCCATCCGCACACCCGAAGGCCGCCGTATCCGTGAGGCGTTTATTCCATCTGCCGGCAACGAAATCTACTCTGCCGACTATTCGCAAGTGGAACTCCGTGTAATGGCGCACGTTAGCGGCGACGAAAATATGATTAACGCTTTTGCCCACGGCGAAGACATTCACCGAAGCACCGCCGCCAAAATCTACGAGGAGGATATCGAAAACGTTACCAAAGAGCAACGCAGCACTGCCAAATCTGCCAACTTCGGCATTATTTACGGCATTTCAGCATTTGGTCTCGCCGCCAACACTGGACTTTCGCGAACCGATGCCAAAGCCCTCATCGACAGTTATTTTCACAACTACCCGAGCATCAAAAACTATATCGAAACCACCATTGTCCAAGCCCGCAAAAACGGATACGTGTCCACAATGTTCAACCGCCGCCGTTATCTGCCCGACCTCAATTCGCGCAATCCCGTGGTGCGTGCACAAGCCGAGCGAAACGCCGTTAACACCACCGTTCAAGGCACGGCAGCCGACATTATCAAGATTGCGATGATTGAGGTGCACAAGCGATTCAAAGCCGAAAACCTCAAATCAAAACTCATTATCCAAGTGCACGACGAACTTGTGTTCGACGTTTTCCCCGACGAAAAAGACCGTGTGCAGCAGATAGTTACCGACGCAATGGAACACGCCGTCACCCTCAAAGTCACCCTCAAAGCCGAAGGTAATTTTGGCAAAAACTGGTTGGAGGCACATTAGAGCGTTTTTTGTAAAATTCCTTTACACCACTGTAAAAAAATTTTACACTTTTACACCGTACCACAATTATTAATATATTGTTATACAATGTGTTAATGATTGTGGCACGGGTAATGCTGTATCAGGGTGTAAAAATGATGTGAATATGAAAAATTTTAGATTTAAAAGCCTTTTAAAAGTGTCGTCGCTGATGAATATTTTTGGTATTTCGTTGGCGGTGGCAGCATTTTATATCCTTGTGGTGTGTGCTAAATACGACACCAATTTCAATAGCGATATTCCTGATTACGAACGCATTTATATGGTTGTTGAAGATAACAATGGCAGTTGTAGCAACAACTTGTCGCGACCGTTTATCGAAGAATTTGTAAAACGCTCGCCATTTGTGGAAAAAGGAGGATTGTTCAGTCCTTACAACCGTACAAATGTGGCATACAAGTGTTTAGGCGAAAATGTTGAATCTATTGTTCTTCCATTGCACAAATGCTCGCAAGGACTTTTAGAAACATTCGGCATAACATTTACCGAAGGCTCTCTCAACGAATTTAACGAGGTTAACAAAGTGATTATCAGCCGTTCTGCATCAGAGCAATATGGATTACACAGTGGAGACGTTATAAAAATTGGCGAAGACTACACACCATTTGAAATATCAGCCGTTTACAACGATTTTCCAAAAAATAGCGAACTTGGCAGCGTACGAATGTTTACCGATATAGGTGACGAAAATGACGGTGTTTGGAATAACATAAACTATACTCTTTATTTTAAGGCTGTTGAAGGTGCAGAAAACATTGAAGTTCAAGCACATAATATCATCATACAAATTCTCAAAGATGTTGAGAAAATTGAAAAGGACGAAGATTTAGCCGAATTTGAGGAACAGATTGCAAGAATACATTTTTTGAGCATTCCGCTTGATGAAATCCATTTTTACCCCGAAATATACGGTCACCATCTGCGCGCAGACAAAAAGGTGGTTTACACGCTCATTATCACAGCGTTAATGACAATACTATTGGCGTTTATCAACTATATCAATTTCTTTTTCTCGCAAGTTCCCGAAAAACTTAAAGCGGTGAATGTGAAGAAGATACTTGGTTGCAGCCGAGGCGCATTGATATGTTCGGTGGCATTAGAGGCGGCTGTACACGCATTGGTGGCTTCGGTAGTGGCTTTTATAATTATTAAAATAGTGTCGTTTGCCGAAATTGGTACAATTATAAATCACGACCTTTCGATAAGCGCAAACATCAGCACTGCCATTATTACAGTGCTAAGCGTAATTGCAACAGCCGTATTATCAAGCATTTATCCTGCGTTTTTCATTACAAGCGTACAACCGGCTTTGGCATTAAA
>JAFPYT010000067.1 GCA_017394445.1 Bacteroidales bacterium
CATACTGCGGACATATTCCATAGGAACTGTCGAAACATACTCATCGTGTCGCTCAAATAGCTTTTCCATACCTTAAAAATTATGACCGCACAAAGATAAGTGTTTTTTGTAAAATACAAAAACATATCAAAAGTGTTTTTTTACAAAGAACACTTTTTGGACGAAAGTGTATTTTTGAAAGAACATATAAAAACTTGGCATTGCCTTTCAATCTGAGAAAAGCAATGCCAATAGTTATCGTTATATGCAAAAAAAGTCGCCTTATGGCGACCTTAAATATTTTGGAAAATCCTTTATCTGAGCAAATAGTATGGTGATTTCGACCGGGGTCTCGTCAGTTTTTTCTCGTCATCCCGATGAAAATCGGGATCTCGTCAGACTTTGTCGTGGATTAGTCTCAGGCGGTTGCAATGGGATACCGGCCGAAATCACCCACAAAAATTTTCAATTTTTGCGGGGCCCGATACGCCGGTATGACGAAGAAAGGTGCCGGTATGACGAAGAAAGGTGCCGGTATGACGGTGAAAGGGCCCGATACGCCGGTATGACGAGGGAAAAAACAAAAAAAGGGTGCGTTTCCGCACCCAACAATAAAATAAGGTAATGTTGATGTTCTTAACGACCAGGGACAACGATATTAGCACCTAATGCAGACAAATCGGCACTGTCGCGTTCCCATATACCGGTTGCACCAGCAACAGTGTCTGGAACAACCTTGTTTACATTGATTATACCAGTCATACGGAATTTTCCATTGCATTTATCGGCAACGCTGTAAACACTGTCGCGTGCACGCCGAAAATGACGTGTTGCATAGCCACTACAGGGCGATCCTTCTAAACCTTCATATGCTGGATTGGCACCCTTGTTCACCATATTCATATAAATGTATTTATATGTCGGATCTTCAACGTATTTTTTTATAGAATCGAATGGGGGGATCCAACCAGAAATATGATAATCGGCCACCCAATCCCAATCAAACGTTTTTTCCTTTGTTGGAATTACAATTGTGTCGGTTGGGTCCGGTTGTGGTGTCGGTGGTGTTACCGGGTCATCTTCCTTGTCCTTGCAGGAGTTCATCATAGGCAAGGCAAAGAGCATAAGCAGTGGCAGCACAATGCGTAATGCCAATTCGCGGCAGCGGCGTGAGAATATATAATTCTTGCTTGGCTCAGGGATTGCAGCGACATCAACAACTACATCTGCAAGGTCAATGTTGCTGCCATCGGCGGAGTTGGGGTCAATGCAACTGAAAATAACATTCGTTTCTGTTTTGGGACTGACATTGTGAGATAATACAGGATTGTCATTGGAAACATAATATAGAAACTCATCTGCAAAAGCCACACGTCCCAAATCTTTTACACACGAAATAGGATGATCCTCATATTGAGTATAGGCTTCGCGCCCTCGTCTGCGTATGGCTTTCGGCACTTTTTTCATCTTTTGCCGATACCTATAAGCCATTCCGAGACAAACCGAACTGTCAACTTCCATTCCAGCGCCTGCATACACGAAGTTTTTCAGCGAATTTCGTCTAATATCCCTATTGTCCATAAATTACCTTACACCGGTTATTCCATCGGCACATCG
>JAFPYT010000068.1 GCA_017394445.1 Bacteroidales bacterium
AACAAAGCGTGTGGCATTTCAGGTTCTGTATCAGGTACTTTTCCAATATCGTGCAACAAACCTGCCCGTTTGGCTAACTTGGCATTCAAGCCCAATTCAGCCGCCATGGTGGCGCACAAGTTCGCCACTTCCTTGGAGTGTTGGAGCAGGTTCTGCCCGTATGAGGAACGATAACGCATTTTTCCCACCAAACGCATCAATTCATGACTCATATTATGGATACCCAAGTCGATGCAGGTGCGTTTTCCTATTTCGTTAACCTCTTGTTCGATTTGTTTTTTGGTTTTAGCCACCACTTCTTCAATACGAGCGGGGTGAATACGACCGTCGGTAACAAGCTGGTGGAGAGCAAGACGAGCAACCTCGCGGCGAACAGGGTCGAAACCAGAAAGAACGATAGCCTCAGGAGTGTCGTCTACGATAATCTCAATACCAGTGGCGGCTTCGAGAGCGCGGATATTGCGACCCTCGCGACCGATGATGCGACCCTTAATTTCGTCGTTATCGATATTGAAAACTGTAACGGCGTTTTCAATGGCGGTTTCAGCACCAACGCGCTGAATAGTTTGAATCACAATCTTTTTAGCCTCTTTCGACGCAGCCATTTTGGCATCCTCTATAATATCGTTTTGAAGGCTCAGAGCTTCGGTTTTAGCTTCGGCAATAAGGTTGTCTTTCAACTGTTGTTTGGCTTCGGCTGCAGAGATACCGGCAATAGCTTCGAGGTTTTCCACTGCCTTACGGTGCATCTCTTCAAGTTCTTTATTTTTTACTTCCGCCTTTTCGAGCTGACGGTCGAGATTTTCCTTAAGAGAGTCGCACTCAGCCTTTTTGGTTTCGGCTTCTTTCTGTTTTTTAGTTAAATCGTTACGCAACTGATTGACTGTGTTGTCTTTCTGTTTGAGTTTTTGTTCCCATTGCGTAAGACGGTTGTTTTTTTCGGCGGCTTGTTTTTCAATCTCCGCCTTCTGCTTCATAGCCTCGTCTTGAGCTTGAAGGATTTTTTTCTGTTTTATAATTTCGGCGTCCTTTTCGGCGTCCTCTATAATGTCGTTGGCCTTTTTTTCTGCAGCTTTAATCTTCATGTAGTATCCGAGGAAGTATCCTACAAGCAAAGCGGCTACTGAGGCGCAAATTATTATTACTATATTGTCCATTATAAAAAATATATATTGTGTTAAAATTTGCATAAAAAAACCGCACCATTATCATGTAGCGTTTAAGAAACCCCTGATGAACATGGGCGATGCAGGTCGACTGTTTTTAACGTCCAATACAGATTTCTCTGACACAGCCGAAACTGTGTTAAGGCCTGTTATACGCAGACTGAAGCCTACACCTAATTTTGATTAGTGTTGAGTTTCAAACCTCTTAATGTAATGATGCGGCAAATATCTTATATTAAAGAACGTTCGACTTTTGGATATAATCGTCAATTTCTCCCGACAAAATTTGAAGTTCCGAAACAAAATCGGAATCGTCGGATGTATTTTCGCTGTTTAAATATTTGGTGGCAAAATCGAGACATACCATAGCAAGAAAGTCAAAAGGTGATTTATCTTTTGAACTGAATTTCTGCTTGTACATTACGAGTTTATCGTTAATTAACTGCACAGCACGACGAATTACCTCCTCCTCTGTCCTTTTGATTTTCATCGGATATTGGTGGCCGTCGATTGTTACGTTTATTGATAGTCTCTCGTCCATTGCCTGTTAAACTTATATCTAATTTGTCTGATTGCTGTCGATAAGGGACAGACACCTGTCTATTTCCCGCACTATTCTGTTTAGTTTGATTTTGGTGTCGTGAGAATTGTCGCCCGAAATAAGAGAGTTTAACGTTTTTAAATTTTCGTATTTGGAATTTAATACGGTAATCTCGTCGGCTTTGTTGTTCAACTCTTTTTCGAGCGACTCCTTTTTAGCCCGGAGATCTGTATTCTCCTCGCGCAGACGGTCGCACAATGCAACTATCTGTTTAAACTTGCCTTTAAATTCGTTTAATATGTTCTCTTTTTCGTTTGTCATCTTCTTCCAAAATCGTTTTACAAAATTAAGATTAAAAAATTAAATTGTCAAATATTTTCATCAGTTTTTTTTATTTTTTTTTCAATACATTGAATATAAGATAATTAATATTAAAGATTTTTTATAAGTGAAAATGATTGGGAACTAAATTTATTTTTTTCCGTTATAAGATACGGAATTTATAACCACCTTTTACACTAATACCTTGAAAGTACTGATTATAGAGGACGATTTTATTTCGAGAAATTACTTGCATGACTTAGTAAAATACTCGGGTTACGACTGCGCAACAGCCCAAAACGCAGCCGACGGATTTGATATGTATCTAAGAGAAAAACCCGAAGTGATTGTCTGCAACATTATTATGCCGGGCATTTCGGGTCTCGAATTTCTACAAAAAATCCGTCAAATTGATAGACACACTATTATTATTATGATAACAAGCGTTAGCAGCGAACGCCTTGCTTTGGATGCTTTGCGTCTTGGTGCCAACGATTATTTGCGCAAACCTTTGCAAGATAACGATTTAATTCCTGCAATTAAACGTGCCGGCAGCCGTATCAACCTTGACGAACCAATTTCGCAATACGGTGAAATCGATTCGGGCACTATGGTCTTGAAATTTAATACCGATATCAATGCTCCAAGGCTCATCGTCGACAGACTTATGGACGAACTTGCGCCCGACTATTTTGAATCGGAGGCAAGAGCCAACATCGAAATTGGTCTTTCGGAATTGGTAACCAACGCTATAGAGCACGGTAACCTAAATATTACTTTTGAGGAAAAATCCGAAATGCTAAAAAACTTTTCGCTCGAAGATCTTTACAGCAAACGCCTAAAAGATAAAAAACTTGCCAACCGCAAAGTAACTGTAGAATACTCCTTTTCGCCCGAAAAATGCGAATGGACTATCACCGACGAGGGCAACGGATTTGACCCAACTAAGATTCCCGACCCACTTGCCGATGAAAACATTGAAAGCCTTCACGGTAGAGGCATTTTCTTTTCGCGCCATCTTTTCGATTCGGTAGAGTATCTCGGCAAGGGAAATATTGTCCACGCTGTGAAAATATGCCAAAAATCAGTATGTTAAATGATTTTTTGCAGTGTAATAATCTATAGTTTTGATTATTAAGCATTTACCTATTACAAAAAACTTATCAACAAGTGTATAATAGCATTTTTTTAGATGCTATTTGGCTGATTGTCAGGCATAAATATTCGTGCCAATTTTTATTTATCCACAACCGACTAATTGCTCCATTTTATTACTATTTTTACGGTGGAAAATCTTCAAGGAAAAATGGATAAATTTACTCACTTACACGTACACTCTCACTACTCGATATTAGACGGAATGTCGAAAGTGCCGGACCTTATCAACAAGTGTCTCAAAACCGGTATGCACGCTATGGCGCTCACCGACCACGGCAATATGTTCGGCATTAAAGACCTCGTGGACAGTGCTAAAAAAATCAACGGAAAATGCAAAAAGGCTGTCAGCGAATGTAAAGAATCGATAGAAAAAGAAACCGACCCCGCTAAAAAGGCGGAACTCGAAAAGCAACTGCCCGAATTGGAAAAAAAGGCGGCTGAATATGTGCCGTTTAAGCCAATTATAGGTATTGAGGCTTACTGCGCCCGCCGTACGCTTTACGACAAAGACAAATCGGTAAAGGTGGTTAGCGCACGAAAGGGCAAAGAGGTGATTGTAGACCGCGGAGGTTGGCACCTTATATTATTAGCAAAAAACAAGACTGGTTACCACAGCCTCTGCAAACTTGCTTCAATTGCCTACACCGACGGTTATTACGACAAACCCCGTATCGACCATAATGTTTTGGAAAAATGGCACGAGGGCGTTATTTGTTGCTCGGCGTGCTTGGGCGGCGAAATTCCTTCGTATATTCTCGACGGCGAATTAGAAAAGGCGGAAGAATCGGTACTTTGGTTCAAAAACCTTTTTGGCGACGACTATTATCTTGAACTTCAACGTCATAAAACCGACAAGCCTAACGCCGCAACCGACACCTACGAATTGCAAGAGCAGGTAAACAAGGTGTTGATAGAATTGGCGCGAAAGCACAACATAAAACTGATTGCCACCAACGACGTCCACTTTGTAGAAGAAGACCACGGCGAGGCTCACGACCGATTGATATGTCTTAGCACAGGCGCAGATTTTGAAAGTCCCGACCGTATGCACTACACCAAGCAGGAATGGCTCAAAACACCCGAAGAGATGGAGGCAATATTCTCTGACATTCCTGAGGCGCTAACCAACACTGTGGAGATTGCCGAAAAGGTGGAGGTGTATAGCATCGACTCCGACCCGATTATGCCTAAATTTGAGATTCCCGAAAGTTTTGGCACAGAGGAAGGATACCGCCAAAAATTTACCGAAGAAGACCTTTTC
>JAFPYT010000069.1 GCA_017394445.1 Bacteroidales bacterium
GTTAGAGCTGCAAATATACGATTTTTTTGCGAAATTATTTTGGTCTAAGGTCAAAGGTTGGTGGTGGAATTAGCGGTGGCAGGATTTTGCGGTTTTTTAGGCTGCAAAAAAGATGTCATTTCACCGAAATTTCAGCACCATTTTCCTCCCCAGAATGAAACAAAACTCAAAACTTTTCCTTTTTAGAAGGAAACTTTTTGTAAAAAGTTTCCGTTTTAGAAGGAAAAGTTGTATATTTGCATTTGGAATTAATTATATTTTTTTATTAAAATGAACAGCAAAGAACTTGTAAAACAGACGATTATAAACAATCAGGAACGATTGGAAGAAATCAATTCTGTGGAAAGAAACGTCGTCTTGCCATTAAAAAGCGGCAAAATAATAACCGTTCCGGGTGTGCGACGCTGTGGAAAATCCACTTTGCTACTGTTAACCATCAAGCAGCTGCTTGCCAAAGGCGTGAATCGCAGTAACATACTGTTTTTCAATTTCGACGACGAACGCATAAAATGGGACGGCAGTAACCTCGACACAATTATCACCGCCTACCGCGAACTATATCCCGAAATACCTCTGCGCGAGACACATATCTTTTTCGACGAGATACAGATGGCTTCGGACTGGCAAAGTTTTGTAAGGAGAATATATGAGGATGAGTGTCGCAACATATATATAACAGGCAGCAACTCACAGATGCTCTCGTCCGAATTGGCCACGTCGTTGCGTGGGCGTTCCTTGCAATACGAGGTATTCCCGTTGTCTTTCGACGAGATGTGTCGGTTCCGCAATGTGGACACAAGCGTGTACAGCGCAGTGTCTCGCGCCCGTATGACAGCTCTTTTTGACGAATATCTGATGTGGGGCGGTTTCCCCGAAGTGGTTATGGCTGACGACAATTTAAAAATGAAGATATTGAGCGACTATTTTTATGTGATGCTATACCGCGACATGATAGAGCATTTCAACATCAATCCCGCTTCCGTTGCACGTTACTTCATACGTCGTGTTATGGAGAACATCACAAAACCCACATCCATAAACAAAATTTACAACGAGCTGAAATCGATGGGGGTGGCAATAAGCAAAGAACGGGCATACACTCTTGCGGAGCAATGCGAGGCGATATATCTGTTTTTGCCGTTGAGCAAATATACGGCCAGTGTACAGCTCTCAACAAAATCTGACACAAAATACTATTGTATAGACAACGGGCTTCGCAAACTGACATTGAGACCGCAAAGCGATGACAATGGAAAAATGCTGGAAAACACTGTTTATCTGCATTTAAGACGGAACCTCGACGAAATTCAGAAACTTTCCTATTTCAAGGCCAACGGCGAATGCGACTTTGTTATAAGCCGAGAAGAAGAAGTTGAAAAACTCATACAAGTAACTTGGGATATGAGCGACGAAGAGACCTACAACCGAGAATTATCAGGAATCCTCGAGGCTTCTAAGGCCACAGGTTGTACAGATATGTACATTGTTACGCACGATGACGAAAGGGATATAGAAACAGATTGCGGCACTGTAAAAGTAGTTCCCGCTTGGAAATGGGCACTTACGTTATAAACATATCATTTTCTCCTCAACACCCCTCCCCTTCCAACTTCATGTTGTACATCACTTTGGCGTTAAATTTGTGCATTTTGAAAAAAAAATGTATTTTTGCAATTGGAAAGTAAATTATATACTACAAACAAATGAATGTCTCATCACTTATAAAACAATACTTTACATCCGATGACAACGATGTAACCATAGACGTGTTTGATGAAAAGAACATCTACTCTGTCTATAAACGTGTTGTTAGTGTTTTGACAAAAAACATGACTATTGAGACAACTGTTTTGCAGGGTATGAGTTATTGTTTCTACGAAATACTTGACAATGTTTTAACTCATTCTGAAAAGGAGATGGGAACAGTAATAACACAACATCTCACTTCAGAACACTCTTTAGCGTTCCTTGTGGCAGACGACGGCAGAGGCATTCAGGCATCTCTGTCCGAAAATAATAATTACGCAAACATTTCCGAACCTGACGCATTAAAAATCAGCATTATGGACTCTGTAACAGATGGTAAAGGTATGGGGTTTGGCCTTTATTCCACATCATTACTCGTCCAGAATGCAGGTCTATTATTCATTGTACGTTCGGGCAATCACACATTAAGAGTGCAAAATGGTATAATGTCTGTTGAAAAAAGCGATTTCTGGCAAGGGACCATAGTCTATGTTCGCTTGCGCACTGATAAGGAAATCGATCCTGCTGAAGTTGTTTCGAGACGCACAGACATTGCCAATCAATATAATGAATCATTTTTAAACGATAGCGGAATAGAAGAATTATGGTAACATTCAGTTTTTTACAATTTGGAGAAGATCTCGGGACACGTCAATTGGGACAACGTGCAAGAGAACTACTTGTACCACTGATAGAGCAGAACGACCTTGTGGTTTTGGATTTCACTGGAGTGAATGTAGTAAGCAACTCATTTGCAGACGAATGCATTGCAAAGATTTTACTAACAATGCCATTGGATGAACTCAAAAAGCATACCACTTTCCGCGGATTGAACCCTATTGCCTCTGAAAGTGTGCTTACCGCCCTTCAACGTCGCTATATCTCAATTTCAAAATAACCCTTTTCCTCCTCAACACCCCTCCCCTTCCAACTTCATATCGTACATCACTTTGGCGTGGTTCACACGTATGGTCTGCTGTTCGACGATGTTTCCTGTCTGTTTGTCGATAGTGTCGCGGATAACGGTGCCGTTGCGGTATATGTTGCCGTCGGCCTCGCGGGCGAAGTACTCGCCTTCGGCGTGGATATGGTACGAGTGCGGCTGACTCTCCGCCGCCCGCATCTCGCCGCGTAGATATTCGCCGTCAACATAGACAAAAAGCTGGTAGGTGTTCGGGGTGTCGTTGCGGAAACGGTAGTCGAGGTAGTTGTACGACACGCTGGTGCCCGTGCCGAAAGGTATCTGCCTGTTGAAGTCGGGAAAGAGGTCCACACGGTCGTGGTGGTGGTGTTCGGTGATGGTGAGGTCGGTGTGGAGCACCATCCAGTGGATGAGGTTCGAGAGCTGGCACAGGCCTCCGCCGATGCCGCTGCCCGTCTTGCTTCGCGATATGGTGAGCCCCTCCTTGTAACCACGGCGGGCGGTGGTGCGTCCCACCAAAGTCCAAAGCGTGAAGGTCTCGCCGGGCTTTATCAGCACGCCGTTGATATGCGCCGCGGCCAGACGCAAGTTCACTGCCTTGTTCTCCTGCAACTGCATATCCACATTACCCAACCTGCGACGTATCAACGAGTTATGGTCGCACACCCGCACAGGGAGCTTGCCAGTTTGTATTGTCTTTGCAAACTTCACCCTACGCAACAGGTCGATAAGATGACGTTTATGAATCTCCTTTTCACGTGAAATTTTGTATGTAATCGGCGATAACTCGCTAAAAGTCTTTCTTTTGTGTTTCATGATATTATAGTGAAC
>JAFPYT010000070.1 GCA_017394445.1 Bacteroidales bacterium
GGCACGCTGCTGCCGTGTAAGGGTGTCGCCTTTTTCGTCCACCACAGGCACCTCCACCTCTTTCACAGCTTTAAGCATTCGGCAGAAAAGGAATTCCGGATGCTGACTTATCATGCCCTCCTGTATGCCGTCCAGTTCGCGGCGCAGCTCCCTGGCACGTTGTTTGCCCAGCTCCTTGTCGGGAGTGTTTTTCTGGACGGAGTCGCTGAGGTTGAAATATTTGTGCGTTAGGCATTGGTATTCGTAGAAAGCCTTGTTTTCGGGCGAACCGGACACCTGCATGTTTGTAATCCAGTTGGCTTCGTCGGTTTTGAAAGTATAGTTGGGCTTGTCCAGATTGACAATAAACTCGGCATAGCGACCCTGTGGGTTGGAGAAGAAATAAACGCCAGACTTCAGCGTAGCGGTGTCGCTGGAAAAAACGAACTGTCCTTTTTTATTGATACGTGCGGTGTCCATGGCAGGCGTGTATTTGCCCAGATAGTACCCCAGATACAGAATAGTATCCTTGGCGTTTTTTATCGAAACGGTTATCTTATACCCCTTTTTGGGGGCGGCATTGAGAACTCCCGATAGCAGAACCGCGGCAACAATGGCCCAAATATGTCTTTTCATAGGTGTTGAAGTAACTGTTGAAATATATTAAAACTGAAAAAAAACAAAATTATTGTATAGACACTTCAAAAGGTGTTTTTTTTACAAAAAATGAGTGATTTTTGCAAAAATCCAGCAATATCTATCGTAACGCACTACTACAAACCCCGATACAAACGCCAATGTCTCCATTACGCTTCTGAGCGTAACGCCGCGAAGCGTAATGATATAATAATTTGATAATGTTTGAATTGCAAAATAAATTTGGTTATTTTGCATAAAAAATGTATCTTTGCAGAGCAATAAAAAAGTATTTGATATGAACCCTTTCAGTTTTGGAAATATAGTCCGTGGAGATGAGTTTTACGACAGAACTCGCGAGACCGAGTTGCTGGTTTCCACTCTCACAGGCGGCAACAATGTTGTGCTTTTCGCACCGAGGCGTTTTGGCAAAACCTCGCTTGTTTTCAAGGTTATGGAACAGCTAGAGTCGCAAGGTGTAGTTTGTGTGTATATCGATTTGATGGCGACCTACTCTCTGGAAAGCCTTGTGGAGTTATATGTCAATGCCGTGAAAGAAAAGCAGGGACGGATTGAGACATTCGCCAAAAATCTGTCAAAATGGGTGAAATCCATACGTCCTAAAGTGGATTTCGGTCCGGACGGGATGCCCTCGTTTTCGTTGGATTTTGAAAACGGAAAAGCCGATGCCGCTACAGTGGCCGAGGTTTTCGACCTACCACAACACCTTGCACAAAAAGGCAAACGGGTTGTAGTAGTTATCGACGAGTTCCAAGAAATCACACGTTTCCAGAAATACGGATTGGAGGGTGTTCTACGTTCCATAATTCAGCGTCAGAAGAACGTGAATTACATCTTTTTGGGCAGCAAGACTCACCTTATGATGCAGATGTTTGACAGTAAAAAACGTCCTTTCTACAACTCCGGCATACAGGTGCAGATAGGCCCTCTCCCACAAGAAGACACCATTCGTTTCCTCCAGCAACGTTTTGCAAGCGACGGGATGGTAATTGGCGAGGAACAATGCAAGTATCTGATTGAGTGTGTCGGTGACATACCCTACTACATACAATTGTTGGCATCGGTGCTCTGGCAAAGGGTGGTAACAAACAAACATACAATAACAAACGACGATATTGACTTGTGTGTCGATGATATAATCGGACTTAAAGGGGATTACTACCAAGAGCTGTTCGACAAATATTCCGAACGCCAAAAAAGTCTGCTTAAAGCCATCGCCGTTGACGGATGTAACATATTTTCGTCCAGATATATACAGCGGCACAGACTCGCCCCCGCCTCGACAGTTCAGAAAAGTGTCGCCGTCCTAACCGAAGATGGCGTTATCGAAAAGGAAGGCGGCAACTATTTCATAAGCGACCCATTCCTGCGCCGTTATATCATCGCAAAATACGGGTTATGATTATGTTCGGTCGACAAAAGACTTTTTGTATCAACACCCTTGATTTTTATCATTGTTCGCAGATTATAAAAATCACCAATCACTTTTTCAACAAGAGATTGCATTTTGTACCTCGATTTATTACAATGAAAGATGAAATATTTTGGTAAACTTTTATCGCGTCTGTTTTTCTTTACAATGGGTAGTGTGATTTTATTTTTTGTCTATTCACAAATCTTACCGTCAGCTCAAAACGAGCAAAATTTGTTGGTAAAAACATTCATCTATATTTTTACAGCGATATTAGGATGTGTAGGTTTAAGTAGTATAATCTTAGCTTTTTTTACAGATAGATTAACGCAACGGGCTTCCAAAGAGAGACGCGAGGAAGGATATCGTCACAAGCGTAAGGAACGCGAATGTTCCCCCGAAGAATTAATACACAAGGCTCGTGTGAGTAACACCGTCGTTTATTTAATTGAATCAATATTTTACTTAGGAGGTGCAATATTTTCTATTTATTTTGTATCTATAATATTGTCCTCCGACGAAGTCGATCCTGTACTAATCATCTTTTTTTCGGCTCTATACGGTTTGTTTCTGTGCAATTTGGCAAAACCATTGATTAAACTGATTGCCAAACGAAAAGGTTGGAAAAAAATATCGGAAAGACTTGCCTCTGACTCCGACAAACTGGAAGAACAATTGCGTAGCCGCAAAGAAAAGATGGAACAATATATGTCAGACGGGGTTCTGTTGATAGCCAATCAAAACGGTAATGGCGACATATACAATGCTCTTGAGGACTATGTGGACAAGTTTGTTCCCAACCATGTCGATGGCTCGGCACAATTGTGGCAGACCGACCTTTACAGTTTTGCTATAACTTTCCCATGCGGTGTAAGTCGAAATCAGCTTATGCAGATGATGTGTCAGCTTGAACATGAGTGTCACAACATAAGGCTGTGGATGCCTTCGCAGTTCGCCAAAAGCACTTCAGGGCAATGGACAATGGTCACAGTGAGAGTAGATGGTGTACTCGTGGCTGCAAGCGATGACGGTTGTCAGTGGATTGTGTCCAATTACGATACTGACGACCTGCTTTTCAAAAGCACCGACTCTCATCAAATCTCTTTTCAGCCCC
>JAFPYT010000071.1 GCA_017394445.1 Bacteroidales bacterium
AATCCCGTTTTCAAAATAAAACGGGATTTTTTTAACACATGAAGACACTTATATATATAGTAACAGCAATTGCAATATCCGCATCTGCCACTGCGCAAACTATTAGCGGTGCCGCAGTTTTGGGTATAAGCGGATGTCAAATCGATGGCGACACCCAAGGCGGATACCACAAACCAGGAATCCGCGCAGGGTTTACCGTTTCATCGCCCATCGACAAAACTATAAGTATAGAATCTGGTTTGCTTTTTACTTCAAAGGGAGCTATAAAACGCACTCAAGGTTACACCGAATTTAAAACCAAGCTCAACTATGCCGAACTTCCGATATTAATCAAATACCGTTTTTCGCAAAAATTCGGAGCTGAGTTAGGTATATCATACAACCATAGAATATCATCAAAAATTATAGACGAAACAGGAGCCGAAATAAAAAATCCCGAATATTTAAACAAATACGATGTAAACGGCTTGGCGGGATTTAGATTTTATCTTTCGCCAAAATTTGAACTTACGGCAAATTTTGGTTATAGTATCACCAAAATTACCAACGACCCCGATATGCCATATTGGAGAAACAATTTTATAAATCTGAGCATCTACCGACGATTCTCAAATCATCGCTCGCAACAATGAAAATAGCAGTAGCCATTACCGGAGCAAGCGGAACTATCTACGCCCGACAACTTATCCAAAAATTAGAACAATCGCCCGAAGTGGAGCAAATCGGCGTTGTATTTAGCAGTAATGGATTAAAAATTTATAACTCAGAGAACACCTCTCCCCTACCCCATCACAATAAGATAAAAATTTATCACGACAAAGAGTTTGACGCTCCATTTGCATCGGGTTCAAGCACCTATTCGGCAATGGTAATATGCCCATGTTCGTGCGGTACTTTGGGCAGAATTGCCAACGGAATATCCGATTCGCTAATAACCCGCGCCGCCGATGTAATGCTCAAAGAACGTCGGAAACTAATACTCACCGTTCGCGAAACTCCTCTTAGTCTGATACATATACAAAACATGGAGCGCATTACACTTGCCGGAGGAATAATATGTCCTGCCTCGCCTTCGTTTTACTCCTCTCCCACCACCATCGAAGAGCTTGCCGACACCGTTGTTTATCGAATTTTATCACTTATTGGAGTGAAAAACGACGGTTTTAAGTGGGGAGAAATGTAAAATCTTAAAAAAATTAACAATTTTTAACAATATTTTTTTAGCCTTCACCCTCTCCACAGGCTATTGTAGAGGGTGTGACATATTTTTTTTTAGAAAAAATGCAAAAAATGTGAAAAAATATTTGCATTTAGTAAAAAATGTATATATATTTGCAACATAATTTAAAGAATAAAGTATAAGGGATTATAAAAGAAAAATTATAATAACGATTACAAATAACTATAAATTATATCATAACAAATCAAATACGGCAGCAAGCCGATGAAAGTGGCCGCACAGGCATATATCTAAGGATAATACCTGAGCGATTATTTACATAAAAATTTGAGCGTTATGAAAACTTTAATTTTAAGACTCTTTATGAGTATCGGTTGTGTAATGCTTACAAGTAGCACCACAGCCCCCGACCCTGACAAAAGTTATTTTGATATCAGGGGCGAACAATTTGAGGAAAAGCACGTCGTGGAGACGGTAGAAAAGTACACTATTATTCCTTGTGTGCCCACTACAGGTTATTCCGACGTTTTTGAGCAAACCATCGCGTTTATCAAAAAGCACGAGGGTTTTGCCGGTGGTAAGGCTTATTACTGCGCCGCCGGTTATAAGACCATCGGATATGGACACGTGGTTAAAGACAACGAGCATTTTAAAGACGACCGCATTACACGTCAGGAAGCTGACCGACTTTTGCGAAGCGACTTTTCTAAGTGTCTTGTTCTTGCACGAAAACACTCTTCGGGTCTTACCGAAAATCAGCTGATGGCTGTTGCCCACTTTATTTTTGCTAAGGGTATCGGCCGTTACTTAAAAAGCCAGTTGAAGGTGAAAATCGACAACGGCGAAAGTCCTGACGAGGAGTTTAGAAAATGGTGCAAATACCACAAGCCCGACGGTACACTTGTTACAAGTCAGTACAGTTTGAATATCCGAAAATGGGAGATTGCAATGTTTAACTCTGAGTAATAACAAAAAAGCGGAATTTTAAAGTTCCGCTTTTTTTATGTCTATTATTATACAACTTGCTCAAAACTAAAATCTTTATACTTTTCGCCCACCTCATCTAATATTTGAGATATTACTGCAGGGTCGGGTTCGGTAACAAGGCGCATGCGGAACGTTTTAAAATCGGGCACACCTTTAAAATATTGCGAATAATGTCGACGCATTTCTAACATTCCGCGAGTGTCGCCTTTCCATTGCATCGATGTTTCTAACTGATACTTGGCAAGTTTTACGCGCTCGGCAATTGTGGGCTCGGGCGGAAGAACGCCAGTTTCTAAATATTCGTGAACTGTCTTAAATATCCATGGACAACCCACAGCGGCACGACCAATCATTATGGCATCAACTCCATATCGGTTTCGCATTTCGGCGGCTTTTTGAGGAGAATCCACATCGCCGTTGCCAATAATGGGTATGTGCATACGCGGATTATTCTTTACCTCGCCAATGAGTGTCCAATCGGCTTCACCTTTATATAATTGCATACGTGTGCGGCCGTGAATGGCAAGTGCTTTAATACCAGCATCTTGAAGGCGTTCGGCAAGAGGAACAATTATCTTAGAGTTTTCGTCCCAGCCAAGGCGGGTTTTTACTGTTACGGGGATATTGGGCACAGCAGCCACCACGGCTTTAACAATCTCAATCATTAGGTCGGGATTTTGAAGAAGACCTGCTCCATCGCCTCGGGTGGCAATTTTTTTTACGGGACATCCACAGTTGATGTCAATCAAATCGGGTTTGAGTTCTGCCGCCATTTGAGCAGCTTCTGCCATGTGCACAGGGTCGTGTCCATAGATTTGTATACCTGCGGGACGCTCCGAATCTTCAAGGTGCATTTTTTTTACAGTTTTGTCGATATTGCGCACAAGTGCCTCGCTTGCAATAAATTCTGTGTAAAGCATATCAGCCCCATACATTTTGCAAATATGGCGAAACGACACATCAGTAACGTCTTCCATAGGCGCAAGAAACAGGGGATAACGGTTGAATTTTATATCTCCGATTGTAAACATTTGAAAAAATTTTGCACAAAGAAACAAACTTTTTTTGAAAAAAACGCCAAAACCTCTATTTTTGGCATTTTTAAATAACACCAAAACATCACTACTATGAGCAAAATATTTTTCGACTTGTTTAAGGATTTTTCCGACTATCTGATAGCCACATTTATGCGCTGGGGCATATCAGAAGATTGGGCTATTATATTTAAAGGCATTATCAATATGTTGATAATTGCCATTATCTGCTTTATCAGTTACTTCATCACCAAGTTGATAATCAACCGCGTGGTTCACACCATCGTTACCAAAACCGAAAACAAGTACGACGACGAACTTGTAAAACACAAAGTGCTTATTCCGCTGTCGCACATGGTTCCCGCTGCCATTATTTATTACCTAATTCAGTTTGCCATCACCGATAGCGATTGGGTAAAACACATACGCACAGCATGTTATGTATACAATATTTTCTCTATAATGATGACGGTGCTCAAAGCACTTAACGCCGCCAACGACATCCTTGATTCTATTATGCGTCAAAAACGTCGCAAAATGAGTTTCAAGGGTTACGCACAAGTGGCAAAAATCATCACCATACTTATCTGCCTAATATTAACCATATCAATAATACTCGGTAAAAGTCCCGACGCATTACTCACAGGTCTTGCAGGAATGTCGGCAGTGCTGATGCTTGTGTTTAAGGATTCTATTTCGGGATTTGTGGCATCTATCCAACTCTCTACCATGAATATGATAAAAAAAGATGATTGGATTACAATGTCGAGCCGCAATGTAGAAGGTCACGTGGTAGACATCAACCTTACCACAGTAAAAGTGCGAAACTTCGACAACAGCATAGTTACCGTTCCCACGGCATCGCTGATGAGCGAATCGTTTATAAATTGGAGCAACATGCAAGAAACCAAAGCCCGCCGCATCAAACGCACACTTCTGTTCGACGCTGAAAGCATTAAGGCTGTTGACGACGAGTTTCTCAAAAAGATTTCGAAATACACAATCCTCAACAACTATATCAAAGAACGTCAGGATAAAATCGGGAGTGGCGACCCGTCAATAGAATTTGACAAAATGGAGATGTCTAATATCGAACTTTTTAGACAATACGTTGAACAATATATCCGAGCCAACTTCCAAGTGTTTAAAAAATACAAACCCACTTTGGTAAAAACCAAGAAAGGAACAAGAGAGGAATATCTTGTAAACAACAAAGAGGAGTTTTTAAAAATCAATGGTCCTCTGTCTGAAATGTATCTCGACACCAACGAAAATGGCGATCTGTACATCAAGGATTTCGCCAAGTTTATCAAGAGCAGAGGACACAAAGTTGAAATCGACCGCAAAGATCCAAAGATTTATTATCCTGTAACTTACGGCCTCGACTATGATTTTGTCAACAACGAACTGATGCCCCACAGCGTTTTCAACCGAATATTAGAAAAAGAGGGAATATTTGTAGAAAACGGACATCTTATGGTTCGTCAAATGCAACCCACAGCCACAGGCATTCCTATTGAAATATACGCTTTTACAAAAATAACTGAATGGGGAGCATTCGAAAAAATTCAGTCTGCGTTTTTTGAGCATCTATTTACAGTAGCAAAAGATTTTGACTTAAAAATATTTCAACTGTCGCCCGAAGATTATCGTGCGGCAGCAGCATTACATTATTAGCAACCATTAAACTATACAATAATGTTAGGAGCAATTATAGGAGATATAGTAGGTTCGCGGTTTGAATACGGCGGAAGAAACGTCAGCAATTTTAAACTCTTTACGCCCGAATGTGCCTTTACCGACGACACCATTTGCACCGTTGCCATAGCCGACGCCATAATCAACGGAGCCGAATACAGCGACAATCTCGTTAAATGGTGTACCAAATATCCGTTTCCGCTTGGAGGATATGGCAGCAAGCTTACACAATGGCTCAAGAGCGAACATCAAAAGCCATACGATAGTTGGGGTAACGGCTCGGCAATGCGAGTAAGCGCAATTGGTTGGGCATTCGACTCCGAAGCCAAAACCGTAAAAGAGGCAATCAAATCGGCAAAACCCACGCACAGCCACCCCGAAGGCATCAAAGGTGCAATTTGCGTTGCAAATTTGATATATGTGCTTCGCAACAAACAATTGCTAAAAGAAGACGTAGCCGATTATGTAAAAGAGCATTTTGAATACAACATGCCCATACTCAGCGAAGTAACAGGAATGCACGACAGCTGTATGGAAGCAGTTCCCGATGCGATAGAGTGTTTTTTAGAAGCTCACGATTTTGAATCTACCATACGCAATGCTGTAGAATTAGGAGGCGACACCGACACCACCGCAGCCATTGCCGGATCAATAGCCGAAGCTTATTATCCAATACCCAAAGAGATAAAAGAACAAGCTCTCAAATATCTCGACAACGATATAAGAGCCATAATAACCGAATTTTTTGCAAAATTCAGATAGCGAGGCAATAACGTTGTTTAAACGCATTATTCAAGAGAACAAATCAAGTCAACTAAAAATATCAAAAGGAAATTGAGATATTAAAAATTAAAAGGAAACTTGAAAATATGATTGCTATATTCATACGAAGGATAAGCAAACATAAAAGAAATAAAATTAAGCGTTTCCAAATGTTAACAACTTAGCAATTACAAATGTAACAACAAATGTAAAACACGCTAAATTACAACGCATTACACAATAAAATAAAAAATAGAAATGTAAAATAAATATATACCGATAAAAAACGTTTATCTTAACAAAATATTAGAAAAACAAAAACATAATCGTAAATTTTAGAAAAAGCAGCAAAAACTAAGATATAATATTTATCTTCGTATTTTAAAATAAAATGCTCAAAAGGAAAAATGAGAAGGATAACGGCATATATAGCAGCCATAGTAACAGCGATACTATACACTCTTTGCATTAGTTGCAACGATGATGTAGCCACCGCAGCCGACCCTGTATTACGCGCTATTCCTTCTAATCCAGGCATAATTATCACCACAAACGATATTGTTTCGCTTTCCGAAAAAATACAAAAAGGCGGTGCTGCTTGGACCGACTTAAAAGTAGTTAATCAATTTCAAACCGCTGATGCGTTAATTTCAGACATTCATAAACTTTTATTAGAAGAAGACAAACTTAGAGCGGGCATAAGAAAAAAACATTTTGCCCTGTCGTTTTACAACAATGGCCATAAAATAAATGGATTAGCTGTAATACTAACAGGAAAACAAGTGGCTCAAGTAGCTATCGACCTAATTCAACGCAAAACCAAAGAACAAAAAATACAAGTAACTTCTAACAAATACGAAAATGTTACTGTAATCAATATCAAGCCTTCAAATAATAAGCGAAACATCTACTTTGCATATTACAAAGAATTTATTCTTTTGAGTTACAACGATATATTCATTCAAAATGCTATCCGCCAATTAAAAACAGGCGACAATATAGCCATTGACAAACCCCTGTGCAAAATAATAACTTACAAAGGAAACGATGCCGATGCTAATGTTATAATCAATTATCCCAAATTTTACGAAATTATTGGTCAGCAACTCAACAGCTCAAAAAAATCTGTTACCAAGCGAATCGGTAAATTTGCAGACTGGTCGGTTTTGGATGTTTCGGCACACAACCAAAGCGTTACGATTACAGGATTTAGCAGCGCCAACGAAAAATCTGGAGCGTATATAAATATATTTAAAAATCAAGAACCCGTTTCAAACGATTTTGAAGAATATCTACCAAGCAAAACAATCCAATTTGCATCGATAGGAATTTCTGAAATGGAAGCATTTAAAAAAAGTTACAAAAAATATCTCGACATAAGCGACCGCAAAAGCGAATACGACCAACACGATAACCTCAACTGCAAAAAATATAAAATTAATCTTGAACAAGAATTATATCAAATAATCAGCAATAGAATAACCGAATTTACTACCGACTACAGCATAGCCACACGAGCCAACGACAACTACATTATTGCCGAAACTGATGACGAAGACCTCGCTAAAAAGACTCTCTTAAAAATAGTCAGCGAGTATCAGAAAAAAAACAATACTCCTGAATCAGAATTATTGTCAAACATTACTTCTCAGGACAACAAGAGATATGTAGTTTATTTTTTCCCGATAAAAAACATTTTCTCAACATATTTTGGCGAAATATTCGGCACAATGGATTACAGCTATATGGCGTTTTACAAATCGAAAATTGTGTTTGCTCAAAACGTAAATGCTATAAAAGAATATATCAATTCGATAGAAACCGACAAAACACTTGCCAATAATTCGTATTACAAGGAGTTTAAAAACCTCATCAATGGCAAAAGCAATATATTTTATTATACCGACTTAGCATACAACAAAAACTCTATATCCGAACTTCTCAACAATAGCTACAAAAACGAATATATCAAAAACTACGACAAACTGAGAAATTTCCGATCCTCAGCACTGCAAGTAAGCAAAATAGACGACAAATACTACACTAATATAGTATTGAATTACAGCGATATGATTGAAAAAGAGCGTTTGATAAAATGGAAAGCACCTCTTGATTCTACTGCCATAATCAAACCTCAAATTGTAAAAAACTTTGAAACCAAAGACAACAATATTATAATTCAAGACGAGTCGAGAAAAATATATCTTATTGACAGAGACGGCAAGAGATTATGGAAAAAACAACTTCCAGAATCAATACAAGGTCAGGTATATCAGGTAGATATTTACCGCAATGGCAAAATTCAATATCTATTTGCCACCGACAATTTTATACACTGCATCGATAAAAACGGTAATTACTTAGATAATTATCCGATAGAGATTAAAGGAGGTATTTCGAGCGAAATTTCGGTTTATGATTACGAAAACGATGGAAATTATCGTATTTTTGTACCATGTAACAACAAAAAATTGTACCTTTACACCAAAAACGGAACACCATTAGATTCGTGGAATCCAGTAGTAACCAAAGATCAAATTATTACGCCTGTGCAATACCTCAAATTTAAAGACAACGAATATCTTGTGTTTGCCGACAACCTAAAAACCTACATTCTCAATCGTAGAGGCGAACCCAAAATTGTGCCCACCAAAAATTTTCCCAAGGCACCTAACTCTAAGTATTACATCGAATCAATTGACGAGTATAATATAAGGTTTGTAACTACCAACGCAGCTGGCGAAATCGAATACATCAACAGCGATGGATCGTCAGACACAAAAAACATCAAAAGTTACAGCAGAAACCACAATTTCGTTATGGATGATATCAACGGCGATGGACAAAACGAATTTATATTCACCGAAGGTAATACAATTGAAATCTTCGACAGCAGATATCAAAAAATTGGCGACTATTACACCGATGGCGATATATCAGGAAAACCTATAATATTCAAATTCGGAGCTAACAATACTAAAATAGGTATCACTTGCAAAAATAGCGACAAAGCATATCTGCTCGACAACAGATGCAAACTACAAGACGGTTTCCCAATAAATGGAATTACCGAATTTAGCATCACTAAATTTAACAACTCGGCAGATTTCAGCCTTTTGATAGGCAGCAAAGACAAATATTTATACAATTACATAATAAAATAACTATAAAACTATGAAAAAAAAATATTTAGTAAAAATCCTCACGGGTGCACTGCTGATATCAACAGTAGCATTAAATTCGTGCCGCGATGATTTCGACTTTGAAGAGTTCGATAATTACGACGACTCGATAGCCATAAACGGAAAAGTGGCTGCGCCTTTGATCAACACCAAAATGAAATTCTCTGACTTTAAAGCGGAAAGCATCAACAAAAGACTTCACTTTTCTACCGACAACAAAGGACTAATTCACATGATTATAGACCAAGATGATAAAGTAATAAAATTGCCTACCATGCTTAGCCCCGAAGAATTGGCTGCTCTCGGATTACCTCCTCAATCTTGGCAGAAAACTTACGTAACCGACAAACAAGACCTTTACCGCGACCGCGACAATGGTTACATCTTAATTAAAAACCCGTCGTTCACTCTCAAAAAGAAGGTGATGAAAAATAGTAAAATCGACCTTCAGATTAATAAAATTGAGTTTTTCAAAGCTAACGGCACCTCGATGGGCATTGTTATTCCCGAAAACCCTGAATTTGCCGAAGAGGTAAAAGTCAACAACGAAAACACCAACGGCGAATTATCAGAAATTCTTAAAAAAATGCCCGACTATTACATCTTAACATACACCGCAAAATCTGATGCTTTAGCAGATGGCGACAAAATGAAAGTGAATGTGGTAATAGACCTTCCGTTAGAGATTAAAGCTGGTGGTTTTTCGGTATGCGACACCATAGAAACCGACCTTGATGAAATTCTCGAAAATGCCGACCAACTAATTATCAAAAGCAAAGCTCAAAACAGCCTGCCTATCGACTTAAAAATCAAAGCATATTTCTTGGGAAAAGGTTCTGTAATAGTTGACTCAATATTTACTCAAGGTCCTTGGAATATTGAAGCCGCCAAAACCGACCAACAGGGCAACATCACACAAGCTACGGCAGCCGACCAAATTAGCACATTCGACAAAAAACGTCTTGAAAAATTGGTAAACGCCGACTGCGACAGAATGATTTACGACATTGTAATAACAACAGACCAAACCAAATATGTTAACATAACCGAAAGCCAATCGCTCGACCTTAGAATGTCGATGTGCGCTGAAGCAGGATTTACAACCAAAGACTAATTTAATAAATCACTCAAAATGAAAAACACTATTAAAAATATAGCGCTAACAGCTGCATTGGCACTTACAAGCGCAACAGCCGGAGCTCAATCGCTTACTGGCTATTTTATGGATAATATTCCAAACATCAACATATATAATCCCGTTTTTAACCCTCATTGCAAAGTGTATGTGTCAATATACGATGTATACGGTGGGTTTGGCAACTCGGGTTTTGCCATCAACGATATGTTTAAACACATAGCTAATGGCGACAAGTATATCATCGACCTCGACAAAATTTACGGCAAACTGCACAAAAACAACTATCAATTTGTCGAGGCAAATGTTCAACTGTTTAACTTCGGTTTCCGCATTGGCGAAGGTTATGCTCATGCAGGTGTTTCGATCAGAGGTTACGAAAACTTTGCTTATCCCAAAGACCTATTGAAACTAAAAGATGGTACATATTTCGACAAAGAAAGCACAATCGACCTCAGCGGATTAGATGCCAAAGCTAATGCATTTATACAATATTCGTTTGGATATTCGCGCGAATTTTCCGACAAGATTGACTTTGGTGCTGCTATCAAACGCTTAAAAGGTATTGGTAATGTGCGCACCCGCAAATGCGATATGGTGCTTACCACCGACGACGACATGTACGATATGAGTTTAAAAACTGATGTTAAGTTTCAATTTGGTTCTGGCGCAGATATAAAATTTGTATACGACGAAAAAGGTAGAATCGACAGTGCATACGCTGCCAATATCAAAGACCGCAAACACATGACCAGTGACGAAAAAAAAGACATGATTTTTACCAAAAACGGCGGATGGGCTGTTGACCTCGGCATGACTTACGAATTAGACGACAAATGGTCGTTTGCCGGTTCGGTTATCGACCTTGGTGCAATAAAATGGAAAAAATATGGCGTAACATTAGAACAAAAAGGCACATTCGACTTTACAGGTGTGGATCTCGCTAAATATTTCAACAACTTAGATTCTTTGGGTCAGGTAATGGAAGACTCTATCGCAGCATTTGCCACACCAAGCGACAACAGCAAAGGATATACCGATTGGCTCAACACCAAAATCTACCTTTCGGGCAAATATCATCTCAACAAATGTATCGACCTTGGCATGATGTTTCGCGCAATGCTTTACAATAAGCACTTACACCCGTCGCTTACATCTTCGGTTAATTTCAGATTTGGCAGAGGCACACAGATTAGCGTTTCGCAATCGTTTATCAACCGCCGCGCAAACGTTTGGGGCTTAGGATTATCGCAACAATTGGGACCGATACAATTATATTTTATATTCGACCAATTTTCACCCCTGTTTTGGAGCATGAACGGCAGCAACATGGCCGACAAATGGATCAGAAAAACCAATATGGTAAGCGTCCAAACCGGTATGTCGATTATTATTGGACGTAAGAAGTATTACGAAAAAGCTCTATTTGAATAATTATTGGAGTTACCATAATACGCAAGCAACATAAATAAAAAACCTCCGCCATAGATATTCCGGCGGAGGTTTTTTGTATCAAAAGCTTTTGTGTGTTAAATAATTACCTTATAGGTAGTACCGTTTATAATTACAAGTAATTCAACATCCACTGATAATCTGCATTATGCTTAAATAAAAAAAGAGGAGAAATAATTTTGCACAATCCACATCTTTTCGTATATTTACAACAAAATAAAAAACAAAAACTATGAGCAAAGAGACACTTATAAACTTACGCGACTACCTTTTGGGCTCGTTATCTTACGAAGACCGCATGTGGTTGATAGACGAATTAGACGACACAGGAAAAGGGTTAGAATCATATTGCCCCTATACTAAAGAGGAGCTTGATGCAAGACTTGAAGAGGCTGAAAGAGAATTCAAAAACGGAGAATACCTACCAGCTGACGAAGCTTTCAAACATATTGCCCAAGAATTAGGAATCAAAAACGAACCTCAACGTCAAGCAGTATGAAAATAATTTGGTTAAGTCAAGCAATCAAAGCCTTTATAAAGACAGCAGAATACGTTAGGGACCAATTTGGTCGTACTTCTGAATTAGAATTATACGATGAAGTTAATGAATATAACGTTTATTTATGTCAACATCCATATTTAGGTCATAAAGAACCATTATTAGATGGCAGAAAAATAGATTATCGAAGTGTGATTGTTAAACGGTACAATAAAATAATATATTACATTGAAAATGACATTATTAAAGTAATCGACTTTTGGAATCTTCGCCAAAATCCCGAAAAATTACAAAAACGCATAAAATAAAAACCAAATCCGCCGGAGATGTCTTAACCAACAAATCCGGCGGATTTTTTATTTATTATTATATTACCACCTTGTTTTCAATCGCCTTAGCATTTGCTGGAATCTCTTTTCAAAACAACTGAATTTGAGATATTTGGATATGGCAAGACCTTTTTTGATAAAGTCGGAATGGATATCGCTGTCGGCAGAGGCAAAAGCGGCGGCAATTTCGCAATAGCGCATATTCCAATAATTGGTGGCGCAGATTGGGAACGCCTCGCGATGCTCCGAAACCTGTGCAAAATAGTCGTGAGCCTTTTTGGTGTAACCTGCACGCAAAAGAGCGTAAGCATACAATAGTTGCAACTGCTGATAATATTCGTTCACCTGCTTGCGGTGTCCATGGTGTTTATCGTTGAGAATCAGCTCGCAAATATCTTTCACCAAATGCCATTGTTCGGCAAGAAACAGCGAATCGGCAAGAATAATGTCGCCGTATGTAAACGCTGCCGAAAGGTTATCGCTGCTGTTGTAATACTCGTGGGCAAAGTTTGAAATATAATCCAAAAGTGATGCAGGAATACGACCGTCGTTCATAGAGTAATAGAGCACCTGCACCGACATAAACTCAATATAGCAGACATTGTCGTCGTGAGGAATGTCGAGAGCCTCCACCGCCGTAAAATACTCTTGCATAATTTTTGGGTCGCGATTAAAGAATCCCTGCTGAATTTTAAGCGTGTAGGCAAACATCTTGTCCGCCACCGACACAGAGTTTTTAATATATATTTTAAGAGCGTCGCCAAAGAAAGCATTCAACGAATCCACATCGCAGAAATGCATAAAATAGTAGAACCTGCCCGAAGTGGCGGCAGCAAAAGCAGGAATCACCTCGTCGCGCAGTTCGGGATACTTGCGCAGTTCGGTGCCCACAGTGTTGGTGAGTTTCTGCATAAAAGTTTGATCGTCGAGGTCGGCAAAATTCTTCTCCAAAATATCAAAAATACCCGAGAGAATATCAGTCCGGCGGTCTTTAAAAGCATATTTAATAAGCCACGATACAATTTGGAATTTCAACGAAGGGTTGCCACTATAAAAATCGCTCACCTCGGCAAAAAGGTCGCGGTCAAACTTGGTTTCTCGCAGCCAATAGTTAGCCAAAAGAAACTCAAAAAGTATCTGATGGCTAAACTTGATACAAGTGGCAGTGGTAAGAAACTTGTCTTCGGTTTTATATTCAAACAATACACCGAGCGACACAAGTTCGTCAAATTCGGTGCGATATTCGGTAAGGAGATTTTGCAAACTGCTCATCACCACAATATCGTTGTCTAAGCCGTAGTTGGTGCTAAAAAGCAAAAAGTCGATAAGTTTCAACTTACGTTCGCCGTTTTCGGTGCCGATAATACGGCGGCTTACAAACTCGCGCAAGAGGTCGGTATCCGACACCACATTGCTATTGTCGTGAGCCAACGATATATAAAGGTGTAGAAAATATGGAATGCGAGTAATCGACATAATGCCGTCTTGCATAATGTTTACCACCGACGAAGCCTCGTAGACGCCGCTGTTGCGCAAAATCTGCTCTACTTCTGCCATTTTTAGCAGCGGAACATTTGTGGCAACGGGCGCAGAGGTAGAAAACTCAACACCATACCAAGTAGACTTGATTTCGGCACTGTCGCTAAGTGCCCGGCAGATATAGTTCCAAAGGTCGGGACGAAGTGCAAGCACCACCTTAAACCATCGGTCTTCCATATTGGAGGCAATAAGCGAGAGAATATTGTTGATAAGGTTTCGAGTGTTGCCAGCATTACCCGAAAACTCGTTTAAACCATCAAAAACCAACACAATACGTCCGCGCATTGCGGCAGGGAACAGAAGAAAATACTCTTTGAAACTTTTTTGGTCGCCATAACCTAAAAGCCTGAGTATAAACTGCTCTACGTTGAAATCCTGATCAGCCACATTGTCGAGCACGCCGCAATCCATAAACCAAACAATATCATCGGGATAGCGGGGATTTTCGCCAAGGAAAAAATCGTTGACAAGGTTAGACATAATAGTAGACTTGCCGTATCCTCCGGGAGCGATAAAGGCTGTGGCGGTTTTGTCGGACTTTAAGAACCCCTCCATCATATCGGTAGCAAACTTTCGGTGCACCATCTTTTTGATATCCACACCCATACGGTTTTTTACCGAGAGAAAACTGTTGTAACTAATAGCGCGTGCCTTTTGGCGAATCAACTCCCACTTTTCGATGTTCTCGGCGTTTTTGGTAACGCTATGGCGGTTGGTTACAAAATCTTCCCAATCTTCGTAGCCTATATACTTGCTAAACGAGTTGAGAGTATATTTAGATGGGTTAAAAACACTCGCCACGAGGTTCCACAGGCGTTTGATAGTGGTTTCGCTAATCTTGTTGCCCGTAGCCTCGAACACAGTATCAGAGAGGACGGCGCAATCCTTGGCGTAAAGAATCTTTGCGCCGAATTTTTGCTCTACCGCCTCTTTTAAGAGGTTTATGTCGTCTAAATTGTCCACGAGCCAAAAGTAGAATATCTCTGTTAATTAACCAAAAAAAAATGAACAAAATGAATGAAAAAAAAATCAATGATAAAATATAACCCTTTTACACTTGCATTATTACATTTTTTATTTTCACCTTTTATAAATACATTTGCCGAGTATAAAAAATCACTAATATTCACATCTATATGAAAAAATCACTTTTGGCTATTGCTGTTATGTGCGCCGTGCAAGGTGCTTTTGCTCAGGGCGACACTATTATCGAAAGAATGGTTTACCATCCCGAGGTGGTGGTAACAGGCACCCGCACTGCCACCGACGTGCGCTATCTGCCCCTCACTATCACCCAAATCAGCAACGAAAAACTTGCCGAAGGGTACAACATATCTATGCTTCCGTCGATTGTGGAAGAGACTCCCGGACTGTTTGCCACTTCGCGCGGAGTGATAGGCTATGGAGTTTCTACCAACTCTGCCGGAGGAATCAAGGTGCGCGGCGTAGGCGATGGAGCTCAGTTGCTTGTGCTTATCGACGGTCAGCCGCAGTTTGCTGGTTTAATGGGGCACCCTATCCCCGACGCATACCAAACCTTTATGGCCGACAAGGTGGAAATCTTGCGCGGACCATCGTCGCTTCTCTACGGCTCTAACGCTATGGCAGGCGTGGTAAACATCGTTACCCGAAACGCCGACAAAACCGACGGAGTGCACACCGACTTTATGCTTTCGGGCGGAAGTTTCGGCACTTTCGAAGGCAACGGAATGGCCCGCGTGCGCAAAGGCAAACTTTCGGCTGTGCTTGGTGCAAGTTATCAACGCACCGACGGTCACCGTTACAATTCTGCATTTGAACAGATTACCGACTTTATCAAAGTGGGTTACGACATTAACAAAAATTGGACTCTCAACGGCGATATCAATCTTACTTACTTTGAGTTTAACAACCCCGGCCCCGAAGACGCACCGCTCTTCGACACCAAAGCCGACATTATCCGCGGACTTGCAAGCATATCTGCCACAAACAATTACAAAAAAACCTCGGGATGCATCCGCCTATTCTACGATTGGGGACACCACGAAATCAACGACGGACACCTTTGGGGTCAGCCAGAAAAAGACTACCTATATATGCACGACGATTTTATAAGCGGAATAACTTCATATCAAAACTTTTCGCCTTTCAGCGGATCGCGCTTTACTGTGGGCGCAGATTTTCAGCAATTTGGCGGCGAGGCTTGGAACGACTTTTTTTCTGGCGACAAAAAATACCTTGTAGAAGACCACAACCAAACCGACATTGCAGGCTATATCGATTACAACCAACAGATTACATCGTGGTTTTCGGCAGATTTGGGCGTTAGAATCGACAACCACTCGCAAGCTGGCACCGAAATAATTCCTCAGGCGGGAGTTTCGTTTTACACACCTGCCGACGACAATATCAAACTGCTGGTTTCTAAAGGATTTCGCAACCCCATTATCCGCGAGATGTATATGTTTCCGCCTCAAAACGAAAACCTCGAACCCGAGCGCATGATCAACTACGAACTTTCTTACACCAAAAAAATCAAAAAATTCAACTTTGGCGCCAACATCTATTATATAAAAGGTGATAACCTAATCACCACCGTACCCCGCACCGACGGCGCAGGCAAGATAAATATGAACACAGGCGAATTTGAAAACAAAGGCTTTGAACTTTCGGCTGCTTACAAATACGGTGCATGGAGGTTCAACGCCAACTATTCGTACCTCGATATGGACACCCCCGTTACCGGCGCACCCGAAAACAAAATCTACTTTGCAGTGCAATACACTAATGGCAATTTCTCGGCAAAAATTAGCGGACAGAGCATCACTGGATTGTATATCAGCACAGGAAACAACGCCAAAACAGAGGATTACAACCTTGTCAACGCCAACGTATCTTACAAACTGCTGCCTTGGCTCAAACTATTTGCAAAAGGCGAAAACCTCCTCAACCAAGAGTACCATACCTACGCCGGATTCACTATGCCAAAAGCAACCTTTATGGGTGGAATTTGCATTAATTTGTAAAAATTTTTATATTTGCGGCCGTAATAATAAAAACACCCTGCGATGAAAAACATTCGTAACTTCTGCATAATAGCGCACATCGACCACGGTAAGAGCACTCTCGCCGACCGTCTGCTGCAATACACCAAAACCATCAACGAAAAAGACCTCACCAATCAGGTGCTCGACGATATGGACTTGGAACGCGAACGCGGCATCACCATCAAAAGTCACGCTATACAGATGCAGCACCGCTACAATGGCGAAAACTATGTGCTAAACCTCATCGACACTCCCGGACACGTGGATTTTTCGTACGAGGTGAGCCGAAGCATTGCCGCTTGCGAAGGCGCTCTGCTTGTAATCGACGCCACGCAGGGTATTCAGGCGCAAACCATCTCTAACGTTTACATGGCTATCGAGAACAATCTCGAAATTATACCCGTGCTCAACAAGATGGATATGCCCGCCGCAAAACCCGAAGAGGTAAAAGACCAAATCATAGAACTCATCGGCGGCAAACGCGAAGATATTATTGAAGCATCGGGTAAAACTGGATTAGGCGTAGAGCGCATTCTCGACACCATTATCGAAAAAGTGCCCGCTCCCGAAGGCGACCCCGAAGCTCCGTTGCAAGCGTTGATATTCGACTCGGTGTTCAACCCATTCCGCGGCATAATTGCATATTTCCGCATCTACAACGGAACGCTCAAAACCAACGACCGCGTAAAATTTGTTAACACCAAAAAAGAGTACAACGCCGACGAAGTGGGCATACTCGAAATGGACCTCTGTCCACGCCCCGTAATCTCTGCCGGAAACGTAGGATACATAATATCAGGCATTAAGCAAGCCACCGAAGTAAAAGTGGGCGACACCATTACCCACGTAGAAAACCCCTGCACCAAGGCAATAGAAGGTTTTGCCGAAGTGAAGCCTATGGTATATGCCGGCGTTTACCCAATAGAAACCGACGAATACGAAGAGCTGCGCACATCGCTCGAAAAACTGCAACTCAACGACGCATCGCTCACCTTTACCCCCGAATCGTCGATTGCGCTCGGATTTGGTTTCCGCTGCGGATTTTTGGGAATGTTGCACATGGATATTGTGCAGGAGCGTCTTTCGCGCGAATTTGATATGGACGTAATCACCACTGTGCCAAACGTTTCGTATAAAGTGTTTACCACAAAAGGCGAAATGATAGAGGTGCACAACCCCGCAGGACTGCCCGAACAAAAAGCCATCAGCCATATCGAAGAACCGTACATTAAGGCTGATATTATAACAAAATCAGAGTTTTACGGACCAATTACCAAACTCTGCATGGAAAAACGCGGCATCAAAACCAACGAAACATACCTCACCGCCGACCGCATAGAACTCAATTTTGAAATGCCGTTGGCAGAAATTGTGTTCGACTTTTACGACAAACTCAAAAGCATTTCAAAAGGTTACGCATCGTTCGACTATCATCCGATCGATTACCGCGAATCTAAGCTGATAAAGTTAGACATCTTGCTCAACGGCGAACCTGTAGACGCTATGAGCAGTCTTATACACGAATCAAACGCCTACGAGTTTGGCAAAAACATCTGCGAAAAACTCAAAGACCTTATACCCCGCCATCAGTTCGACATTGCAATACAAGCGGCAATAGGCACCAAAATAATAGCGCGCAGCACCATCAAGGCATACCGCAAAGACGTTACCGCCAAATGCTACGGCGGCGACATTTCGCGAAAACGCAAACTCTTAGACAAGCAGAAAAAAGGTAAAAAACGTATGAAACAAGTAGGCGACGTAGAAGTGCCGCAAAAAGCATTCCTCGCCGTACTCAAAATCAACTAAGCCTTACAAATTGTAAATTATATGGTTTACAAAAGTAATTTTAGGTTATTTTTGTAAACCATACTTACTTATAAGTAACAGACTTAAGGCAAATCCAAAAATATTTATGTAGGATAGTATTATTTTATTAAATAAATTATTAAGTTTTTGATAAATTAAACAAAGTTAAGGGTAATTTAATTTGCGGGTTAAAAATATATCTCTACATTTGTATCGCAAAAAAAATAAAAAATGACCACACAACTCACATACAATTACTCGGCAGCAGAAATTACATCGCGTTGCCGCACCATAATAGAACTTGTTGGCAACGACATGAAACTTTTTGCCAAGTTTGGTGTAACAGAAAAAGAACTCGAAACATTAAGGAAAAAAATTGCTGATTACGAAAACTTTCCCGAAGACAAGATTTTTGCCGACAAGGTAAGCGAAAAAACCAAGGTAAAATCTGAGAAAGAAGAGATACTCCGCACCGACATCCGCAACTTTCTCTTGCACATATCAATAGTGATAATTGGCAAACAGGAGATGAAAAAATACTTCAAGAGCCAAAAAATCACCGGCATACCCACCACCGCCCTCATCGAGTTTGGTGAAAAGGTAGTTACCGTATCTAAAAAGTTCAAATCAAAACTCATCAACGTAGGACTCAAAGAAGAAGATTTTGAAAGCCTCAAAAACAACATCAAGCAGACCAAAACTGCCGTAAAAGAACTTGAAAGCGTACGCGCCGAACGTGTAAAAAACACCGCACGCCGTCACGAACTTGGCAAGCAGCTATACGAAAAATTAGTGAAATTCTCGTCGCTTGGCAAAAACATCTGGAAAGGCAAAGACGAAGAGCAGTACAAAAAGTATCTTCTCTACGCCGAATACTACCAAAAAGTAAAAGACAAACGCGAACAATACATCAAAGAGAAAAAAGAAAAAGAGGCTAACAAACAGAAAAACAAATTTTAAGAAAAGCAAATAAATATTTTTTGGTAAAAAAAGCAAAAAAATTTGCAACATTGAAATAAACACGCTACTTTTGCACCGCAAATAAGCGAGGTACCATAGCTCAGTCGGTAGAGCAAAGGACTGAAAATCCTTGTGTCCCTGGTTCGATTCCCGGTGGTACCACAAAAAAGGCTACTTTAACGAGTAGCCTTTTTTGTGCGCTCTCCGCACACCATCACCGCATAGCGGTTCGGTGTACAGAGTTATAGAAATATCGTTTTCCAAACGATATTCTTATTTCACTATTGTTTTATTCATCGCTAATATCCCCGTCTCCGTCTCCGTCTGGAAGACGGCATATCTGTAACCCCGTACATCGCCGACGCCCTGCGTCGGTGATGTGCTGGGAAAAAGAAAGCCTCCGAAGAAAAATTCCTCGGAGGCTTGTAGACCTATGGGGATTCGAACCTCAACTAACAGAACCAAAATCTGCTGTGCTACCATTACACCATAGGTCTGTACCAAAACGCCAAAAGCATTTAATCTTTTTGACGGCGCAAAAGTAGATAGTTTTTTGTTCTCTGCAAAATTTTTGAGATGTTTTTTTTGATTTAAAGCAAAAAAAATCCCGACGGGGTGTTTTCCATCGGGATTATCGGTTAAACAATTATTTTTAACTTATTAGCACTCAGAAGTATTAGGTTCTACTTCGGTGTCTGCCGCCTTGTTGGAGCGGTTACCAATCATAAGCGCAGCCTTGGCGATAATCTGGTTTACCTGAGCCACAAAAGCGTCGTATTTTTCGGGTTCCACTACCGCGAGACCGTTGGCATAGATTACAAAGGAGCGGTAAGCATCCTCGGCGGCGCGGCGGCTTTCGGCAATTCTGCCCACGGTAGATGCCACATATTCGGCACGCTCGGTGTAAATGGCGTTGAAGTCGTCGGGGAAGTTTTTAATGGGTTCAATAAACTCGGCAATAGGAAGCACATCTGTTGTAATGTTGAGTGCGTCGATTTCGTCGGTAATGTGGCGGAATTTAGAAACACGCTCAAAGTTGCCGATTCCATAGGTGTTACCATATTTTGCAAAGATGGCGAGCACTTGCTGGGCTGCTTCTTTTTTAACGGTGTCCACCGAGAAAGAGAATCCCTTGGCTATAAGGCGTACGGCGTGGAGATTGTCGTTCATTTGGGTAAGGAGCCCAAGCAATTGATTGGTACGCACTACGGTGGTGTCGTTGGTAAGGTAGTTGTTAAACTCGGCGTTTTTAGCAACGAGGTTTTCAAGAGCTTTGTTTTCACTTTCAGAATCTACCGACTTAGCCGATTCGATTACCTGCATCAGGAAAGTTACTGATTCACGATTTGTCAATCGTACAGGGTTGAAGCTTTTTATAAAATTCATACTTCTTAAAATTAAAGATGTTTTTAAAAAAATTTATTAAAATATTTGTTGTTGTTTTGCCTCTATCTCCACGTACTCGGCTGCCGGACTTTTCTCAAATTCTTATTTAACGTTATTTCTTCCGTCCGGACTTACGCCTTTCTGTTTCAATTTTGACACTGCAAAGATAAAGCATTATTTTTAATTCTCCAAATTTTTCTCGTATTTTTTTAATAGTTTTACCGAAATATTTTTAAAATACTATCTACAAGTATTTGTGAGCGGTATATTAAAAGTGTTAATTTATGTTAATAATATTAGTAATTTATATATATTTGGTTTAAATTCTATATTATTGCAGTTTACAGGATATAATATGATATGTTTTTTGATGTAAATATGGTTTACAAAACTTTTAGTAACTTATATTTTAACGCAATGTTTATTTGCAAGATACCCATTTAGTAACTATTATATGCATTGTAAAATTACAGGATACCCATTCAGTAACTTTTACCCGCATTGTAAATATACAAGATACCCATTTAGTAACTTTTACTCGCATTGTAAATAAACAAGATACCCATTTAGTAACTTTTACTCGCATTGTAAAGTTACATGATACCCATTTAGTAACTTTTACCCGCATTGTAAAGTTACATGATACCCATGTAGTAACTTTTATTGACATTGTAAAGTTACATGATACACATTTAGTAACTTTTACTCGAATTGTAAAATTACAAGATGATAAAAAGTTGCTAAACGGGTGTTTTGTAAAAATAAGTTATGGTAAGGGGTTGTTTTTTTGTGCATCGCAATTCGTTTTTAGAATTAAATAGTTACATTTGCGGTGGTAATTAATATCACTTATGCTCGAAGAAGAACTCAAAAATAGAATCGCACAAAGGTATTTTAAGAAATTTGACTGCGCCTAATTCTCTGAAACGCAACGAAATTATGGGCATTAGTATGGCAAGACAGTTTGAAAAAAAACTTGAAAAAGGAAATAAAGTAATCAACCAAATAAAAACAAAAAATGGCAAAATTTTCGGCAAAAATGTATCATTCGCTGTTGGACAACATCAAAACGGTGTTTGCGGACAAAAAGTATATCAACCGTTTATGCGGTGATGGTGAATCGTTAGATTTTCTTGATGTCAGCATCGTAGATGATAATGGCAAAAGTGTTGATTGCACACTTCAATTTGTACAGGACGACGAGTTTAATGATGAACCAACCGCGAAAGTTTATCTGACGATTTACGGCTATTTGAATTCTACGCCTATTGTTTCCGACTATCGGCTCATGTCGTTTGAGGACATAAACAATTATTTTGACGACAAGGCTTTAAAGAAAATACTGTGCGCCTAATCTCGCATATATGATTTCGTTTACAGAGCGGGAGGGAAATCAAATAACACGGCGGTAGGGACGTGGCGCGCCGCGTCCCTACAATATTCCGACGAAACAATAATCCCCAAGGTATACGAATATGGGTTTTTGATATAATGGGAGGTTATTTTAAATCGAATAGTTTATACATATCGGAATAGGATACGGTGCAACCGGTGGGGGCTTTAACTTTGTCCATACGGTTATTTGATGTTGTCCGGGCAATTATCTTTGCAAAATTTATTGCTTTTGTTAAATTTACAAAACTATTTCCGCATAAAACATTAAACCAATTGACCTGAGCTAAAAAAGTGTCAGATTTCAACTCCTGTTCTGATTTATTTTCAAATGGCTTGAATTTTGTCAATTCACCCAACAATTCCGTCTTAGAAAAAAATTTTGAAATGGGTTTGCTCATAAAATGCAACAAAAACCAATATTCTACCGACGGCATATTATTGAATATGTTTACAACTTTGTATTTTTCGACAAACTTTTGATAATTAACAAACTCTGCTTGACTATTGTGAAACCTGTCAACATCAAAGATACATATAATTTTTGAGCGAGGTATGGCAGATTGCTTGTCTATTTCTTCGGCAATTTTAGTCAAATAATCTCCACCGTTAACAGATATAGGATCTGGGAAGGTGAATTTCAACCTATCCGCGTTTCGTAAATGAATTAAGTACCATTTTTCGGTTTGCCCTTCGGTAATAATATAATAATGAGGCAACTTTTGTTGTTTAGTGGCGTTGGCACTGTTGCGAATATCTTCAAGAATATCTCTGAATGTATGTTGCCTGACGATATTAGATTTTCTCCCCATATTATTAGTATGCTATATCGGCAACTGCGCCAAAACGTCCTTCGCGATAGCCTTTGTAAATTGTAAAATCTTTGTTGTACTTTTCCAAGTCGTCGAAATCGGTGATTGAATATAATTCGGATAATCCATCGTCGTGTTTTTCAACAAAATGAATCGAATCTAAACGTATCATATTATTAACCGTCTCCATCAATCCCGAATAATGAGTTGTAAGAATCAACTGCGAATGATTATTCTTGGCAGTTAAGAAGTCATAGACAAACTTTTCAAACAAATCGGGATGGATAGCGTTTTCTAACTCGTCAGCAATCAAAAAAGATTGTTTTTCAAGCAATTGATGCAAGATAACATCCAAACCAATGTACCGATGGGTTCCATTAGACTGCAAAAAGCCGGGCATAATGTAGGTTTTAGCCTCACCGTTATTTATCTTTATGTAATATTTGTCTTTGATTTCTCCATTTTCTACTGTAAAAGAAAAATCGTTAATATTGAAATCCGCCTGGTGCAAATCGGATAAAACGGTTTGTTTCAAATTAGCATTTGCGGATTCTTTTAAAACATTTGCGGCATACAAATATACATCTTTATTAGTAGTAATATTCGGCATAAAGTTACCAAAATAATCCACAACCATCTGCAATTCAGGAATAGTAACATTTACTCTCCTATATGCGGCAAATACCGACATATTAGGAAGGCAATTGATTTCAATAGTCTCTTTTGCAATTTGGCTCAACTCAACATTAAACCTTATTTTAGAATTATTATTATCCAAAACTCTTGCAAAAACTTCTTTTTCAGCGTTACCTAAGGTTAATTTTTCAGCAACAACCTTCTCTGTGTTAACAACCAAATAATAATGGAATCTTTTGTCGTTGACATAGAAGACTATATCAAATTCCGAATTTTCATTACGGGTATTGTCGTCAAGTAAAAAGGGAATAACTCCCGTTTTTTCGTCCTTACTGTTAACAACACGGAACAAAAATTCTGTAATAAAATAAACCGCCTTTAAAAAATTGGACTTTCCCGAAGCGTTTGCTCCATATAATGCAGCAAACCGTAGAAGTCTTACACCTTTGGCAACTTCCACCACCTGTGTTTCCTCCCTGAAATTACTCGGGTCGGCGACGAAACTGAATGTCATCTTGTCCTTGAACGACAAGAAATTTTTTATGCTTATTTCCTGAATCATAGTTTTAACGTTCCACTCTGCGTTGGTAGTGGTAGCCATTGGTGCAAAATTAAAACAATAATACAATATCCAAAAATAATTTTTTGCTTTCTTTTTAATTTATACGTTATAACCTAACCCCCCCCTCAAAAAATTTTTTCATTTATTAAATAATAGTATTACCTTTGCGGCATATTAGCAAAAAGATGAAAAATTTTAAATTCTATAACCGGATTGCAGGTTGGGGCGCGTTTTTTATTGCTGCGCTTACGTATCTGCTTACGATTGAGCCGACAGCAAGTTTTTGGGACTGCGGCGAATTTATTGCAACTGCTGTTAAGTTAGAGGTTGGTCACCCCCCGGGAGCACCTCTCTGGATGATTATAGGCCGCGTGGCAGCGCAGTTTGCCCTCGGCGACGTCACCAAGATAGCTATGATGGTGAATGCCGCTGCGGCTTTGGCAAGCGCGTTTACTGTGCTGTTTTTGTTTTGGAGCATCACCCACATTGCCCGAAAACTCGTTAATAATATATATTATAAAGGTGAGGACGAAAAATCTATCTCCTACACAATGCCCGAAACTATTGTGATATTGGCAAGCGGCATGGTGGGCGCGCTCATCTACTGCTTTTGCGATACGGCATGGTTTTCGGCAGTGGAGGGCGAGGTTTACAGTATGTCGAGCCTGTTTACGGCGGTGGTTTTCTGGTGCATACTCAAATGGGAGGAGTGCGCCGACGAAAAATACGCAAACCGCTGGATTATACTCATTTGCTACCTTATGGGATTGTCGATTGGCGTGCATTTGCTCAACCTCTTGGTGATTCCCGCAATTGTGTTTGTATATTATTACAAAAAATATCCCACCACACGCAGAGGCAACATAATCGCTATGGGAATAGCGTTTTTGCTGCTGGCTGCTATACTATACGGCATTATACCCCAGTCGGTTAAGATTTCGGCTTATTTCGACCTCCTGTTTGTAAACACCTTTGGAATGGGCTATCTTTCGGGAACGGTATTCTTTGTAATAGCACTTTTGGCAGGTCTTGCATGGCTGATTTGGTGGAGTCATAAGCGCAAAAAAGTGCTGCTCAACACCATAGCACTCGGAGCGGCTGTAATGTTTATAGGCTACGGCACATTTGCAATGACAGTAATACGCGCCTGCGCAAATACACCTATGAACGAGAACTGTCCCGACAACGGATTCAGCCTCCTCTCCTACCTCAACCGCGAGCAATACGGCGACAGTCCGCTGCTCTACGGCAATTATTACAACGCCGATGTTATTGACCAAAAGCAACTTTACACCTATATTCCACAAGACGGTAAATATATCGAGGTAACCAAAACCAATCCCGAATATATCTACGACTCAGAGCACTGCGGATTTTTCCCCCGTATGTGGAGCCAAAGCCAAAACCATATTTCGGGTTACAAGAGCTGGGCAAACATCGATAGCAGCGACCCCGATAAGCGTCCGTCGTTTGCCGACAACATGGCTTTCTTCTTTAAATATCAGCTGGGGCACATGTATTTCCGCTACTTTATGTGGAATTTTGCAGGACGGCAAAACGATATACAAAGCCACGGAAGCTACATCAACGGCAACTGGATAACGGGATTTGACTTTATCGACCGTGTTCGCCTTGGCAGTCAGGATGATTTGCCCGACCGTATGAAAAACAATCAGGCACGCAACGTTTATTATCTATTGCCGCTGCTGCTTGGATTTTTAGGAATGTTTGTAGGATTTAACCACGACACCAAAAACTGTTTTGTAATATTCCTATTCTTTTTGCTAACAGGCGTTGCCATTGTGGTTTATCTAAACCAAACGCCCTATCAGCCACGCGAAAGGGATTACGCCTACGCAGGTTCGTTTTACGCGTTTGCAATCTGGTGCGGACTTGGCGTGGCAGGCATCTATGCATGGCTAAGGCGTCAAGCCAAAAATATCGAACCGATGGCAGCCGCAGCAGTGGTGTCGGCATTGTGTATGATTGTTCCTGTGCAGATGGCATATCAAAACTGGGACGACCACGACCGCTCTAACCGTTACACCTGTCGCGATTTTGCACGCAACTATCTTGAATCGTGCGCTCCCAACGCCATATTGTTTACCTTTGGCGACAACGACACATTCCCCCTCTGGTATGCTCAAGAAGTGGAGGGAATCCGTACTGATGTAAGGGTGGTTAACCTAAGTCTCGCAGGCACCGACTGGTATTTGAAACAGACAATGGAAAAGAAATACGACAGCGAGCCTGTCAAGTTTTTCCTCACTGCCGACCAATACGCAGTAAACAAGCGCAATGTGGCACTCGTTTACGACAAAAACGTGCTTGCTTACATCAACGAAAAAATCGCCGCCAACCCCAAAGAGGTTCAGGAAATTTACCAACCATTCTACAACGACTTTGTAAGAGTGATAAGCAACAGCCGTTTTCCCGAACTATATGCCAAGGATTACGAAACCATCACCAAGAATCCTCAATCAGTAGGCTTGCTTAGATTGGTTTCGCTTGTTCAAAACCTTGCCAAAGGCACCACCATGCAGCAAGTGTTTGGTAACAACACCGAAGGCATAACGGCACTCAACGCACAGTGCGGCGAAATACTCCAAAAAGTATCGGCACTCGCACCCACAATTCAAGATGTGGTAAAACTCTTAGGCTCCGAAAAAGCCGAAGACAAAATAGAGCTGCAGAGCGGCGAAGCAATCAACTACATAGGTACGCGCAAGGTGCTGATACCAGTCAACAAGCAAAACTGCATTGCCAACGGCACTCTCCTACCCCAAGACGAAAACCGCGCTGGCGACAACATTGTGATGAATATCTCTAAGAGTTATTTCCTCAAAAACGACATCGCTGTTTTAGACATCATTGCCGCCAACAATTGGGAACGCCCGATATATTTTGCAGCAAGCGGAGGCACCGACGACTATCTCGGTCTCGACAAATATTTCCGTCTTGAAGGATTTGCCTACCGCCTTGTGCCTTATTCAGTAACACCCGAAACCAACGGCGAAACCGGCGAGATAAATCCCGACCTGATGTACAACAATGTGATGAACAAGTTTGCTTGGGGCGGAATGGGCAATCCCGAAGTAAACATCGAAGAAAACAACCGCCGCCAAATAAGCATTGTTGGCGTAAGAGAGATGTTTGCACGCCTTGCCAACTCGCTTGTAGACAACCACGAAACCGACAAGGCCAAGGAGGTAATCAACAAATGTTTAGAGATAACTCCGCCCAACCAAGTATATTACGACCAAAGTATGCTTCCGCTTATAGAAGCAATGTACAAGGCTGATATGGCAGACAAAGCAGCCGAACTTTCGAATCAGATAGGCGACGAATACGACGGCATACTCGCTCACCTGCTCACACTCAAAAACGAAGGAATAATTGAAAACCGCGAACAAACCATAGGCATAGCCGTGATAGCGCAATTGGCACAGTATGCGATGATATTCAACCGCAACGACGTGGCAACAAAACTCTCAGGACTATACGACAAGTATTCGGAAGTATTTTAACACGTTCATTCCAATTCTTTTAGTTTTCATAATTTTTAATGTTTTTTTACACTAAGGGGCTGATGCGAATCAGCCCCTGTTTTTTTTTATTATTATTCGTTTTCAATAAGTTGTAACCCTTGATTACGGTAAAACTTAAATTTCACATCATCAGAGATTAGTGGAATGTGGTTGCAGATGGCATGAGAGATAATAAGGTGGTCGCTTGGGTCGAAATGATTCTCAGCCACATTAATTTGTAAACGTGCGTATGTATCGTAATGTTCTTTTTTTAAATAGAGGATGGTGATATTACAATCATCTACAATAGAAGTTAAAATATCAGTAGGTTTTTTCCACCATCGTCGAATGTGCTGTTTATGATTCCAAAGGGCAATAAGTTCCCTCACAGATTCACCGCTAATGCAGATCTCATTTTCATAATCCTGCAACATTGCGTACACATCACGAGAAAGATTACTTTGAACTTTGGAATACCATATAAAAATATGGGTATCAATCAGTATTCTCATATTTTGCTATTACTGATGGTTTAAAGTTTGTAATCAATTTCAAACATTCAAAAAGTTCTCTTTCTTCTTCTTTGGTAAGGGGTTTTTCGCCTCTGAGTTTTTGATAATACTCCAACTGCTCTGTCCTGTTTTTAAATTTTCTCTTTTGTTCCATAGTGAATACACTTTATATAATTACACTGCAAATATATAACATTAAACGCACAAAATCAAAATTTTGTTAATTATTTCAAATAATGTGCATAAGATACAAAAATGTAATGTATCTTTGCAGCGCAAAAAAGGGCAAGGAAAAAACAAACTAAAATGATGAACAACTTCGTTAAAATTAGCCTATTAACCACCTTGTTGATGGTATCGGCGCAAATATCGGCACAAACAAAAGTGCGTGGAAGCGTTACAGATGCCGAAACAGGCGAGCCTCTGCCCTTTGCCAACGTGGTATTCCCTGGTACCACTATCGGCACTATTACCGACCCCGACGGCAATTTCTTTTTGCAAACACATGCCGATGTGGATTCCATATCATTCTCGATGCTCGGTTACGACACCTACACTTTGGCAATTGCCCGCAATTCGTATCAAGAAGTTAACGTTACCCTTACCCAAGGCGGTGTAACGCTCAACGAAATCATTGTCCGTCCTGGCGAAAACCCCGCATGGCGCATTATGCGAAACGTGGAGGCAAACCGCAAGAAAAACGACCCATCGCGTTTCGACGGATACAAATACCAATGCTACAACAAGATGGAAATCGACCTGAGCAACGTTAACAGCGGACTCACCCGTAAGGGAATAATGAAAAACTTCGACTTTGTGATGAACTATGCCGACACCTCTGCCGAAACAGGTAAAGTATTTCTTCCAGTGTTTATAACAGAAACATTGTCAGATGTTTACTTTAAGTCATCTCCACAAAAGAAAAAAGAGGTTATAACGGCAAGCAGAGTGTCGGGCGTAGAGAGTGCGCAAGTGTCGCAATACACAGGTCAGATGTTTATCGACGTAAATATCTACAAAAATTACATTCCAGCATTTGGACACGACTTTGTGTCGCCAATATCCGACTATTGGAAAGCCAATTACAAATACTATCTGCTTGATTCGGTTTACGAAGACGGACATTACCTCTACCACCTTGCATTCAAGCCCAAACGAAAACAAGAGTACACATTTCACGGCGACCTTTGGATCAACGACACCACTTGGGCTGTAAAAAAAGTAACCGCCAAAATGAGCAACGATGTCAACGTCAACTACGTCAACAACATGTCCATTTCGCAAGAATACACATTCACCGATTCGGTGTGGTTTTTGAAAAAAGAAGAACTGTTTGTAGACTTTAACCTAACCGACAGCACCACAGGATTGTTTGGACGCCGCACAATGTCGCGCAAGGATATTGAAATCAACCCCGAATTTGACCAAAGCACATTTTCGGCATCGTCTACCGACGAAACCATTGTGCTCGACGATGCCCTCAACCGCGACACTTCGTTTTGGAATATAAGCCGTCACGAACAACTCTCAAAAAAAGAACAAGACATCTACGTAATGGTAGACTCTATCAAAGAAGTGCCTATATTCCACACCATTACCAACACCATAAATATGTTTATAACAGGCTATTGGAATTGGAAATGGTTTGAGATAGGTCCTTACTTTAAATTTTACAGCCACAACCCTATTGAAGGACATCGGTTTAGGTTTGGCGGACGCACAAGCAACGAGTTAACCACCGATATCAAGTTTAACGCGCACGTGGCTTACGGCACCGACGATAAAAAATTTAAATACGGCGCAGGGTTTATCTATATGGTAAACAAAGCCCCGCGACGAACAATAGAACTGCAATACAAATACGACTACGAGCAACTTGGGCAGTCGATAAACGCATTTAGCGAAGACAACATCCTCACCAACCTCCTCGCCCGCAAAAAAAACGACAACCTGCTGCTTGTTAAAGAACTTTATTATAATTACGAAAACGAATATTTTCAAGGATTCTCTAACACTGTGGGTGTAAAATACCGCAAACTTTACCCCTCGAAGATAATCCCCTTTACCAACGAATCGATACAGGTAGATTACAGCAACATAACAAGTTACGAACTCACTCTCAACACCCACTTCTGTTACAACGAAAAATTTGTGGCAGGGCAGTTTTTCCGCGTTAGCATGTCGAGCGACTATCCTATGCTTGATATTAACGCCACTGTGGGCTTGTGGAACAACCGAGGCAACTACGACCGCTACTACCGTTTTACAGCATCGCTGCAACAGCAAGTGTCGATAAGTCCGATTGGCAAGTTGAAATACCTCATAGAAGCAGGCAAAGTGATTGGCACAGTGCCGTTTCCGCTGCTGAAACTCCACGAAGGCAACGAAACCTACGCATTCGACACCTACGCCTTTAATATGATGAACCTCTACGAATTTGCCTCTGACACATACCTCAGCGCAACGGTAGAGCACCATTTCAACGGATTTTTTCTCAACCGCATACCGCTAATGCGCAAACTCAAATGGCGCGAAGTGGCATACGCCAAAGGACTTGTGGGCGATATTTCGGTAAAAAACAGCCGCGAACACGCAATACTTGATTTTCCATCGTCGCTTGGAGATGTCAACAAACCCTACGCCGAAGCCGGTGTGGGCGTGGAAAACGTATTCAAGTTTTTCCGTGTAGATGCCATTTGGCGTCTTACACACCGCGATGCTCCCGACATCACCAAATTTGCCGTAATGCTAAAAATGCAAGTAATATTATAACGTAAAGCATACTATCCACAACTCCCCAAAACTCGACAAAAAACCGAGATTTGGGGAGTTATCGTTCATACATAACTCCCCAAAACTCGACAAAAAACCGAGATTTGGGGAGTTATTTTTTAATGTTAGCATTATAAATCAGATATTTAAATAAAATGAACTTTTTGAAAAATAGAGAAAAAAATATTTTTTAATATAATATAAAAAACCTATATTTGCAAAAACTAAACACAACAAACATGGGCATAGTATTAGGAAGAGATTACGAGGTAAAAGCTTTGCAAAAATGTATGAAATCAGACCGCTCGGAATTAGTATTGGTTTGTGGACGACGCAGAGTGGGCAAAACATACCTCATAGAACAGTATTTTGGCAAAAAATACGCATTTAGTTTTGTAGGTGGACATAATGCGCCGCCCGAAATACAGCTGCGCAATTTTAAAAAAGCCCTTATACAATACGGCAAATTTACAGTTGCACCCGAAATTAACAATTGGTACGATGCTTTTGATGCCTTAGAACTAATATTAACCAAAGGACGTAACCGCAAAAAAGTGGTATTTATCGACGAAATGCCTTGGATCGACAATCCTAAATCGCAGTTTGTTGCCGCATTAGAAAACTTTTGGAACGGTTTTGCCGCCCGTCGCAACGATATTGTTTTTATTGCCTCCGGCTCTGCCACATCGTGGATGAACGACAAGATAATCAACAATCAAGGAGGTCTGCACAACCGCGTTACGCTGCAACTTTATCTAAAACCATTTACCCTAAAAGAAACCGAAGAATATCTTTTGAGCAGAAATTTCGCCGACGACCGTTACCAAATGGTTCAAACATATATGGTTACAGGTGGTGTACCATATTATCTAAGCCTATTGGATAGCGGAATGAGCATAGCACAAAATATTGATGCCTTGTTTTTTAATCAAAAAGGCGCATTAAGAAACGAGTTTACCGAATTATATCCTGCATTATTCAAAAATTCAGACAATTACGTTTCGATAGTAAGAGCATTAAACCAAACAAAATCGGGACTTACCCGCTCGCAAATTTCGCAAGCCACAGGCATAGAAGGTGGTACGCTTACCAAAATACTCCGAAACCTCGAACTATGCGACTTTATAAAGAGTTTCGCTCATTTTGGACGAAGCACCAAAGACTGCGTTTACCGTTTAACCGACTTTTACTCATTATTTTACTTCCGTTTTTTAGAAAGCGACACATCTATGGACGAAAACTTTTGGACACACAACCTAAACCATCCATCCATAAATGCGTGGCAAGGAATAACCTTTGAAACCGTTTGTATGACGCACATCAAACAAATAAAAGAGGCGTTAAAATATCCGGAATATCCACAGAAGTAAGCACTTGGCGCAACGAAAACGCACAGATAGACCTTGTAATAAAACGCGCCGACCGTATGATAAACCTCTGCGAAATAAAATTTTGTACATCGCTCTACACCATTACAGCCGATTATGCCGCACATTTGCGACAACGTCAAACCGACTTTGTGAATGCAACAGGCACTCGTTATGGGATATGTAACACATTTATAACATTATACGGAGTAGACAAAGGCAAAAACACAAGCGTAATGCAGTCGGAAATTACAGCCGCAGATTTGTTTTTATAACGGTAGAAATAATTTTCTAAAATTTTTCCGCAAAATAATGCACCGTATTTAAAAAAATAGTTGTAACTTTAAACACTATTTTTAAGCACTAATTACGATGGCAACAAAAAAAGTAATCAACACCGCCGACTTGCGCGAATACCGCCCACTAATATGGTACGGAGAACCCGTGCACGCAAGGTTTTCACAATTGGAAACCATCTTAAAAAACGGTCTCGGAGGGTTTTACCCAGAGTTTTTGGCTGAGCCACTTATCACTTCGGGACAAGCTCGATGGATGAGCGCGGCTGTGCCCAACGGCGTACCTTTTTCGCAGTTGCCTCCCGACAAACAAGAACAGGCAAGGGTTAACCTGCAAGTAATGCTCAACAAAATCAAGGCGTTTGCGCAGGAACTGTCCGAAGCCGGCGACCCCCACCAAAAAGAACTCGGCGAACTGCTGCTTCTTGCCATCGAAGTGCCGTCGCTCGATTCGGTAATTGTTGATGGCGAACGTATTGTGCTCACTATCTGGGGATTCAGCAGCGAAGAATCGCAGAAGGTAAACTTTAAACTCGATGCAAAAATCGAAAAACCTGTTGCCGCCGCTGCCGCCTCCATACCTACTATATCGCAACCTGCTCCGCCCGAACCTCCGAGCGCAACAGTTACACAGAGTTCAACTCCTACCCCACCACCTTCACCGCAGAATCCTCCTGAGCCTCCGCAACATACAATGCAGACTCAGAATTCTGGTGCAACGCCGCCTCCCCCGCCGCCAACTCCTCCTACCAATAATGACGGCAAGAAAAAAGGCCTGCCAGGATGGCTATGGTTTTTGTTTGGACTGCTGCTCGCATTGCTGTTGGTATGGCTCTATTTCCATTTTTTTGGCAAGCCCGACCCTAAGGACAACACCACCGACAACAACAATCCCGGTCAAAACGACCCACACACACCCGGCGACTATACCAATATTCTGCCCGAAAACCCTAACGTGATACCACCTATCGACACCACGCGCATTATCGTTGACCCCGACGACCCCGGTCAGCGCCGTGTGTTTTCTGATAAGGTAAACATCGCCCTCAACAAAGGCGTTAACGCAATGGCGTTTGCCCAAAAACTTTACGATCAATATGCTGAGCAACTAAAAATCGTATACTGCGACACCGTTATAAAACTAATGCAGGTAGAAACTCCCGAAGGCGAGTGGAAAGATTGGATGACCAAGCTCAAAGCAATGGACGAGGTAAAACTGGCATTCTCTAACACAATGTTTTCGAGCGAATACAAAGCATCCGACCCAGCATTCAGCGATGCAAAAAAGTCGTGGTATTTTGAAACCGTTCAGGCATACAAGGCTTGGGACATTACCCGAGGCAGTGCCGACGTGATAGTGGCTGTGGTAGACAACGGATTCGACCTCAACCATCCCGAAATCAAAGACAAAATAGTATCGCCCTACGACATCACCACAGGCGAAAGCCGCGTTACACCCTGCGGAGGCGAGGGCAACGAACACGGCACTCACGTGGCAGGCACGGCTGTGGGCAGCGGCAACAATGGTCAGGGGCTCTGCGGAATTGCTCCCGAATGCAAACTTATGCCCATCAAGATAGCCGACGAATACGGCAATATGCAAACGATTTCGGTGGTGGCAGGCATACTCTACGCTATTCACCATAATGCCAAAGTGGTGAACCTTTCACTCGGAACATATTTTGGCGAAGACATTCTTTCGATGCCGCTTAGTGAGCAAAACCAATTAGCACACAACGAATATCCCGACGAGGCACAGTTTTGGAACGACCTTTTTCAGTTTGGACTCGACGAAGACATAGTGCTTGTGATAGCGGCAGGCAATCAAAACATTATCACGGGCATCGACCCCTTTGCACGTTCGCCCAAAACCCTCACCGTTTCGGCATATCAAAAAGGCGGAAAACCCAAGGCAGAATTTAGCAACCACGGCGAATTTGCCACCATTTCGGCACCGGGCGTGGATATTTACAGCAGCGTTCCGGGAGCAAAGTTTGAATATTTAGACGGCACAAGTATGGCGAGCCCCATAGTGGCAGGCGCGGCAGCATTGATGCGTTCGGCACATCCGCACATCAAAGCCGAAGACATTGTTGCCATTCTTAAAAAAACCGCAAAACCTCTCAACAGCAATCCTCAAATAGGTCCGCTGTTGCAAATCGAAGACGCATTGAAAAGTCCCGGAGGCGTGCTCAACATTCCCGACAACGCCACCAACGCCGATTTTGCGCAAGGCAAGTGGAAATCTACCACCGACCTTTACAGCACCAAAGATTCTGTGGACATAATGTTGTTCTTTACCTTAGAAAACGGCGGCAAAGGCACAATAACCTATTCGCAATCAGACGGAAAGGATTTTCGTGCACCGCTTACCGTATCGTTTGAAAACGGCAAATTGGTAATGAACCAAACATCAGAAGCCACCAACGACGACTATCCCGACGATGGATACCACCCATACAAATTCACCTGCAAGCAAGACGGCAACAAAACCGACGGAGCCAACTGCCAAGCCGAATTTGAAGGCGAACCATCAGTAGGATTTAAAATGATTAAAATACTATAAAACACAAACATACAAGAAAAACAACTATACGCAATGAGCCAACCCATAATAACAACCGACATATCGTCGGTAAGGCCGGTATTTACCGCAGGCACAAGCGAGAACATAAAACGCTACGACCAACTGAAAAAATTTTTTGAGGAGGGCAAGGAATACACCGTGCTCGCAAAACCCATACCCGCAGGAAAAGACAAAATAACTTGGCACACCGAGTTTGACGGCAATCCCGAACCATTCAACAAACTTACCGAAGAGGAGCAGAAAACCGCCAAAGGCCGTATCAAGTATCAGGTAAACCGTATGTACAAATCGGCTTATTACCAACTGCGAAAGGGCAGCAAAAAAGAAATCGACGAGTTGTTTGAAATTCTTGACTCGTGTATTGAGATTCCCGACTACGACAATATTTTCCGCATCACCAATCCCAACGGAAAAGTCAACTATGTATTAATAAGGTGGGGTTTTATCGGCGACGATTTCAACGCCGGATCGGGAATTATCAAAAAACTTGTTCCGCTAAAAGTAGACACCGTTAAAATAAAGGTGTTGGATAATGGGAAACCTGCTGTTGACAAAAAAGTGATTGTTAACCATCTCGGCAGAATATACCAACTGCAAACCGACAGTCTGGGATACGCCTGCGTGGAGGATATTCCCCTTGGCGACAAGTTTACCGCTGAAACCGACGACAACGACACACTCACCGAATACACTTGCGACGGTAGCGATGAATATCACCTGCTCATTGGCACCAAAAGTGCTGATATGAATTTCAAAATCGTAGACAAAAACGGTAAGCCGATACCAGGCGCAGAAGTTTCGTTTACCTACGACGGCAAAACATACAACCTCTCCGCCGACCAAAATGGAAGAATTAGTCTACCCGACATTCCCGAAAAAACCGAAATCCTTGCCCAGCAAGGCGACATAGTACAGAAATTTGTGTGCGACACTCAGCGCGACGAATATATTTTCAACGGGTCGTCGCCATCTGCCGAACTCGAAACTACAGTGATTACCGAAAGCGGCGAAACTGTTGCCAATGTGGACATTACGATAGAATATCCAGGAATGAGCCACTCGTATTGTTCTGACAAAAACGGCAAAATATTTATCGACAGTCTGCCTGTAAACACAGAAATAACAGTATCTTGCGCCGACAGAAACTACAATCACGCCGTTATTTCCCTCACCACTCAGGAAGGTCTTAATATGGCAGAACTCAAAGTAAAAAAGAAATCGACCGAAGGCGTAATGGTGATAAAGGTAATCGACGACCACGGCGAAATTATATCAAACTCGCTCATCCGCTGCGAGTTCGACGATTTTAAAACCGAACTTGTTACCAACGAAAACGGCGAAATCACCCTCAACAAAGTGCCATTCGACACCGAGGTAACCGCCACACAGATAATCGACGGTCTCGGAAGCCGCCGCCACAAGTTTATCTTCTCCCAAATGAACACCGACTACATACTCAAAGGATTGAAGATACTTGGCAAGGCAGCAATCTCCGACCTCGAAATCCACGTTCAGAACAAGAAAAAACAAGACATTCCCAACCTCCGCATTACAATCAGCGACGGACACAAAGATATCAACCGCATTACCAACGCCGATGGTCGCGTGTTTGTAAACGAACTGCCCCGAAGCAAAAAATACACTATCACCACCGAATACCGCAACAAAACCACCCAAACTCAATTTGAGTGCACCAAAGAAAAAGAGTTGCTAAAAATTTCGGTAGGTCGTAGTCCGTGGTTGTTCTTAATTTGGCTTATTCCGTTGCTCGCACTCTTGGGTTTTGCTATCTATAAATATTTAGTACCCATTATTGTAGACAAAAATCCCGCTCCTGTGGTAGTGGCAGACAGCACCGACAACAACGCTCAGCCCGAACCCGAGCCGCAACCCGAGCCGCAGCCTGCTCCAGAGCCGCAGCCCGAACCCGAACCTGAGCCCGCTCCTGCACCGGTAACAATTGTAAACCAAGGTATTGTGCTTACAATTATGGACGAAGAAACAGGCAACCCCCTTGCCGATGCTACTGTTCATTTGGAATGTAAAGGTCAGGTGTTCGACGACCGTAGCGACGTGAAAGGCAAGGCCACAATCGACCAATTAAAAGCCGACACCACCGACAAGGTAGATGTAAAAATCACCGCACAAGGTCACGACGAGTTTATCGGCTCGTTTATGTACACGCCAAACAAAACCATTATCATCCCCAAAAAATCAATAGAATTTAGCGAGGAGATACTACCCTGCGGCACCGAAATTCGTTCAAAAGGTTACCACAGCACCGTTAAGACCTTTGACCTCAAAAAGAAGAAAGGCAAAGTAAAAATCTATTACCAAATGAACGACGTGCCCGACCAGATGGTAATCTACAAAGGACGCGCTTCGCAAATATCTGATTCTAAGATAATTTACGACACCAAGTTTGTAAAATTCTCTAAGATGATAACCATACCATTCGACACCGAAGACGGACTCATTACCGTAAAAATCAACGGCGGCGACGACTCCAAGACACAGTGGTACGTAAAAGTAAACTGTCCGTGATAACTATCTGAAAACATATTAACAACATAAAAACCTGAATATATGAACATTATAGCCACAAAAGACCTCAACAACATACGCTATATGCTCGGTGCTGCCGAAACAGCCAAAGGTGTCTACAACCAAATAAAGGCGACGTTTCCCAACAGCGACGAGTATAAGATATTTGCCGAGCCAATTATTTTGGAAAACGGCGCAAAAATAGCGTGGGCGTCGAACTACGACGGCAAGGGCGTGTGCTACGACCATCTCTCAGAAGAAGACCAGAGCATTGCCCGCGACATACTTTCGGCAAGCATCAAAAAACTCTTAGACAAGGTAAAAGAGTTTAACGATCAGTCTATCACCGATATGATGTACAAGTGCATCGAAATTCCCGGAATGAACGACGTATATATGATACGCAAAAACGGCGAAACCAAAGTGGTGATAGCCGAATGGGGATTTGTGCTTGATACTCCCGGCGCAGAGAAAGGTTTGCTTTACAAAATTTTGAATACGCGCAAAATACCAATGAAGTTTACAGTTGTTTACAACGACGACCTTTCTATTGCTCCGTTTGAGGATATAATTTTTGAATACGAAGGCAAGCCATTGTCGTCAAAATCAGACGAAAACGGTATCATCGTTCTTGAAAAAATCAAAGAAGATTCGTATATCAAAGCCTTTGAACCCGACGGCGACCAAAAAATCAATATGCAAGGCTTCACTTGCTACGAAGAGGGCGCGTACACCATCAAAGTTACTCCCAAAGGCGATATGCTTTTTGAGGTAACCGACCAAAACAAGAATCCTCTTAGCGGCAAAGAATTTATATTTGATTATAACAATCAGAAGATAAAAGCCATCTCTGACGCCGACGGTCACATGACCTTAAAGAAGGTTAAAAACGGTGTTACAGTTCAAGCCTACCAAGAAGGTGAATCAGGCAGAGAGAATCAAAACACCTTTGTTTCTGACCGCAAAATAGAGAAGTATCCTATTGTAATAGAGATAAAAGAGGAGTTACCTCCGCCGCCACCGCCAGCACGCAAAATGCGCTTTAAGGTAATCGACGAGAAAAACAACGTGGTAAAGAGCGCCGAAGTGATAGTAAAATATAACGGAATAACCAAAACACTATTCACCGACGCCGACGGATACTGCGAACTCGAAGATGTGCCAATCGGCGCAGTGGTTGAGGCAAAGGCTAAAAAATAATACACTTAGAGACGTGCCAAGGCGCGTCTCTATTTTCAATATAATGAGACGCACCATGGCACGTCTCTACATTTAAAACAACCTTATTTGAATTAAATAATTATGGAAGGCTCAGGAAAATATACCTACAACGAATCCGATTCGGAATACATCGTAAAAATCAAGGGCCGCAAGCCGTGGTGGCTTTTGCTGTTGTTGCTTTTATTGCCGCTACTTTTACTGCTGCCATTTGAAAAAGACGTTGTGTTTAAAACTGTGAACAAAACGTCAGGTGATGCAATACCGCAAATCAATGTTAAGTTTCAATATGTAAAACATACTTTTATTTCTTTCTCTCCATTTGGATTTTGTGTAAAAGATACTATAAAATATGAGAATCAGAGCGACGAGAAGGGTGAAGTATTGTTTACAAAAGTAAAATATACTTTATTTCAGTCGTTATTTTACGGAGGCGAAAACACTGAGGCTTCGGCATTTGGAGGTTGCTTAACCGGCGACACTATTACACCTCCTTTTGGTTCGCTCGGAGGACTTCTTGCTGATAAAATTGAATTAGGGTTTAAAGGTTACGACCTTGATTTTAAGGTAATTGATGCCGACGACAACGAGCCTATTCCCGACGCAACAGTAAAGGCAGTAATATCAGGTCCTGAAAACCGAAACGACAACCAAAATTCAGACCCAGGCGGATACGCTATGTTTGAAAGCACTCCCCTATGCTCCGACATCACTGTTGTGGCTCAAAAAGAGGGCTACGAACCCGACACAATCACCGGCGGTGTGGAATCGCTCCTAAAAGGCGAATTTGGGCGTACTCTGCGTTTAAAACCCGGCAAGGGCGCGGTAACATTCACGGTTAAGGATTTGGTAAGCCGTCAGACTATTCCGGGCGCTAAGGCAACGCTGATTACCACAAACGGCTCAATTAGTCTCACAACCAATACCAACGGCGTGGGCAAGGGCTTTTTCGACAGCATCAACGTTAACAAAACCATCAAAATTCAGGTAGAGAAAATCTATTACTACGACACCACTTCCGCCGAATACACAGTGATGAAATACGAAAAACTTTCGGACGACGAGCGCACACTCTATATGCGTCCCAAGACCGAAAATCTTGTTTTCCGCGATGTGGACGCAGTATCTAACAAACCGATAGCAGGCGTGCAAAACGTGATTTTTATCAACGGTAAAAAAACTGCCACTGAGTATTCCAACAATCAAGGCTGCTTTAACGTGGCGGGCTTAAAACCCGAAGACAAAATCAGCGTGGTGGCATCCAAAGGCGGATATATCAAAAACGAGGATAAGATTAAAAACGCCCGTACATCTACCCTCGACAACCAAGAAAAACGTGATATTCCGCTGTTTGCTATCCAAGAAATGCACTCAAAACCGCGCAAAAACTGCGGTGTGCACTTCTCAGGCACTCTCCTATCCGACACCGAAATCAAGGGTCATATCTCAAAAATCTACCAGCCCGACAAATACGGCGAATATGTTGGCGATGGAATGTACCCAAGCAATCAAGCCGCTTTTCCAAATGCAGTTCAGTATACATTTGATGCAATAGCAGTTGACAAAGGTACACATCTCACAATATATAGTCAACCAAACTTTAAAGGAAAAATTCTGTTAGATGTTACAGGTCCGGCTTTAATCAACAACGTTAAGTGGAAAGACGAAGCACGAATCAAAGACGTTAACGAAAAGACCTTCACTCCTGAGTTTGAGGCAAATTTCCCGAAATCATGTCGCCGTTGGAGTTCAGAGAATATGAACCAATGGGACTACGGTTCGGTTAAAATCACCTGCGGAGAATAAACGCTAATAAAAAAGCATTAGCATATTACCACACAAAAATCCCGTTACATAGCCAATTAAAAGGCGTGTAAACGGGATTTTTTCTATATGCATACGAGCAAAGGCACAAATAGAAAACACCAAGACTGTTACCACAAACGTCCAAAAAACATCTGCGCCGCTGATTTTGCCAATCAAAACCACAAACGACGATAGACCTCCGCAAAACAGTCCGTATGGATGAAGATGAAATTTATTGAAATCTAAAAGAGATATCGCCGATAATATAGCAAACAACTGAAAGATAGAGAGAACTCCGTGTGATGAGAAATTTTCGTTTCGCATAACATAAAAGCCGAGCACGTAAGAACCAATCATTGCTGTCGTAATCAAAATTTTAGAGCGCAAAGGAGATTCGCCGCTAAAAACATCTTTGATTTTGGCGATATACATCACATAAGATGGAATCAGCACCACCAAAAGCAGCACAAAAAAATAGTAATAGACCGACGACCAGACCGAATAGTAATAAGCCTGCCGCTCAGTGCCGTAAAACACCGTAAAAGCGTAAAAAGGCATTAAAAACGGGTAGGTTAATACCGACAGTATCTTGGCAGCACGCTCCATTACAATTCTTTTCTAAGGCGTGCTACAAGTATGTTCATCTGTTCGCGATATTTTGCCACAGTGCGTCGTGCAATCTGATAACCGCGTTGTTGGAGAATCTTGGCGAGTTTTTCGTCGGTAAGGGGCTGACGCTTGCTCTCGTTGTCGATGCACTCTTTGAGTATCTTCTTGATTTCGCGGGTAGAAACCTCATCGCCGTCGGTGGTCTGCATTCCTTCGGAAAAGAAAAATTTCAACGGGAAAATACCAAAGTGAGTTTGAATATACTTGCTGTTTGCCACACGCGAAATGGTGGAAATGTCGAAACCTGTGGCGTCGGCTATGGTTTTGAGAATCATTGGCTTCAACTTAGTTTCGTCGCCATCTTCAAAATACTCTTTTTGATAGTCGAGGATAGCCTGCATTGTTATCATAAGTGTATTCTGACGCTGCTTAATAGCCTCGATAAACCATTTTGCGCTGTCGAGTTTCTGTTTTACAAAAAGTAAAGTTTCCTTATCTTTTTTATTACCCTTCGACTTACCAACGCTGTCAATCATATCGGCATAGGTGCGGTTGATACGCAGTTCGGGAACGTTTTTAGAATTAAGATGGAGAATAAAATCGCCGTCGTGATCTTCCAAAATAAAGTCGGGAATGATATGCTGAGTGCTTTTTGAGAGTTGCGGCGCAAAAATACTTCCCGGTTTGGGATTCAAACGTGTAATATCCTCAACAGCCTGTTTCAACTGTTTTTCGGTAATGTCTGTTTTTGAGAGAATCTTGTCGTAATGCTTTTTAGAAAATTCTTCAAAAAACTCTTTGAGTATAAGATATTCAAATTTGAGAATGGTTTTGTCGCCCTTTTGCGAGCGGTAGTTGCGCATAACTTGCAACATAAGGCATTCGCGCAAATCACGTGCGCCCACACCTGCGGGGTCAAAATCTTGAATAATAGTGAGAATTTTCAGAAGTTCCTTTTCGGTGGTTTCGTATCCAGCCGTAAATGCAATATCGTCAACAATGTTTTCAATATCGCGGCGCAGATAACCGTCCTCGTCAATATTGCCGATGATATATTCTGCAAGCAGTTGCTCATCCTCGTTCATTACACCGAGACCGAGTTGCGAAAGCAGATACTCGTGGAGCGAATTACCCGAAGAATAAGGAATGTCGGAGCGGCGGTCATCGTCGTCGTCGCTGTAATTATTTGAGTTTAGGCGGTAGTTTGGAGTGTCATCGTCTTCAAGATAATCCTCCACGGTAAACTCCTCGTCGCTCTGAGTTTTTTTAAACTCGTCGTCGTTGTAATCGTCGTTGATATCGCGCTCTGGTTCATCGTATTCAGGACCATCGAGAGAATCATCGTCGCCTTCGTGGTCGGAGGAATAATCGTCGGTGCTGCGGGTGTTATCGTCCATATCCTCGCCGCCCTCTTCGAGCACAGGATTCTCCTCAATCTCGCGTTTGATTCGCTGCTCTAACTGTATAGTAGGTATCTCCAACAGTTTTATCAACTGTATTTGTTGCGGCGAAAGTTTCTGCAACAGTTTCTGTTGAAGTTTCTGATTAAGCATAATATTTCGGTTATTAATTTTTAATAACACAAAAATAAGGAATAATCTTTAATGTTGGTATATTTTATGCAACAATTTTTTCTTTTTTTTAAAACTTGGTCTCCGAAGTTACCCTAAACACGGCTGTTGTCTTAGAGCCACGTTTATAAAATTCGCAGAGCCAACCACGCTGCAAAAATTTTTCGCGAAGAGTTTCGGCAGAAGTTTCGGTGGTGAATGAAACAATATTGGCGCAAGGTTTTTCGGGATTGAAGCCCATTTCGCGGAGAGTGTCGTAAAGGCGGAGAACGTTTTCGCAGAGGGCATCGCGCTCATCATCAGAATAATCAATAAACGTTTGAAGGTCGAAGGCGGCAGTGGCAAGAGTTCCACGCTGAACACTTACCGAATATCTAAGCGATACAGAACGGCGGCGAAGGAGTTCTATCAAAGTGGAATCGCCACAGATAAACGCTCCTACTGAGGCTTTGAGAGTGGATTGAAGGTTAACGATTTTTAAATCGGCAAAACCACGAATGCCGCAATGCTCGTCGCTACCACGTCCGTTTTTACCACAGGCGAGAAAACCGAAACTATCGTCTACCACCACCAAAGCGTTGTATTTTTCTGCCAAAAGTTTTATGGCGTTGAGATTGGCACATTGCCCCGAATCGCAAAAAATACCGTCGGTAACTATCATCCTGATTCTCCGCATTTGTGATAGTTTCAATTTATCTTCAAGTTTAGCCATATCGTTGTGTCCAAACCGTAGTTTTTCGGCAGCAGAAAGACGTATACCACGCATCAAAGAGGGATTGCAATATTCGTCGTAAATAATGGCGTCGGTATCGTTCAAGAGGTTTGCGGCAAAATCGGCAGTAATAGCCTCGTAAGATGGAAACACCAATATTTCAGGAACTTGAAGAAAATCACAAACTACGGATTCAAACTCCTTTTGCTCTTTGGTAACACCGCACGAATAGGTGTTGAAAATGGTTTGGAAGCCACCCATTACACCAGTGTTAGAAAAATTAATAATTGATGTATTATCAAAGTCGAAAACCATATCAGATGGTCGCGATATGGCTTTCGACATTACAAGTTCTTCTTCAAAAAACTGACGGCTGTTTGAATCCATAGTTTAAATAATGATGGTTATTTTCGCTTATAATAAGTTTTTACTCCTGTGCTACATTCGCGGCAATTGCCGGTATACTTGTAAGTGATTTCATCGGTGTCGGACGAATTATCCTCTTTATAGTTACTTTTAGTAACAGATTTAATCAAACGTCCGGCATTGTCGTATTCGTAAGTAGAATTAGAGGTCATAGCCGTATTCTCGTAAATTTGTTTTGACAATGTTCCATCGGCATTATACTCATTAGTAGTGGTTTCGGCAACTTCCCATTTTCCATTTTTGGCTTTACGCTTTGTTTCGGAACTCTTTACAAGATATTTACCACCTATCGAAACATAAGATATGCGAGTTTCTGATAAGCCCTCTTCCTGAGAATTTACAACTATAAGAGTGTCATTATTATTTGCGTCAAAATATTTCTCGGTTATAGTTTTTTTGGGCTCGCTCTCCATCATCGAAAGAATACGGGTTTCGGTACTTTTGTTACCCTCGTATTTGGTTGTGGAGGTCTCCTCGCCGCCGTCGGCACCGTAATAGGTTTCTACAAGACGGTTTTGCGAATCATAGGTATAAGTGTCGGTGGTTTCAATTTCAGAATCGCTGATAGGGTCGTAATAAACGTAAGACGTGAGGTTGCCATTGTCGTCGTAGTTATAGTTGACAATGCATCCGCAACGGTTTTCCTCGTAATAATCGGCGAATTTTTTGGTAATTCTGCCATTGGCATCGTATTCCAAACGGTAAGAAGTGTCGCCATTGCTTTGAATTTCGCAAAGCGGTTTTTCCCAATCAATTCCGTCGTCAATGGGCTGGGCGGGTTGCGGTTCGGGTTGAGTTTCGGTAACGGCAGATGCAGTGGAATCAACATTCTGAGCGTTTTGATTGTTACCATTGGATGCGCATCCTGCCAAAACTGCAAGCGATGCCAATGATAAAATAGTTAGATAATGGTTTTTCATTGTAAATGACAGTTTTAATTAATGATATGTAAAAGATTGAATTACTTATTTTTTTGCATAGTATGTTTTATATCCGTTGTCCTCGATTTTGCAGTTGCCATCGTAAGAATAAGTGTAAGTACTGGTCCTGGCGGGATCGCCATCGCCATAATCACTAACACAAATACTTTTGGTCAACCTGCCGTATTGGTCGTATTCGTTATCCTTTTTAAAAGAAACAAATTTTTGTCCATCTTTGGTCTCCTTGTTGGTAATCGATGATTTTAAAACCTTTTTACCGTTGATGGTGACGTATGTAAAGCGAGTGGTATAGATGTCGGGCTTGACAGTGTAGTCGGGTTCGGTCTCGTCAGCTCTGCGAACCAACTGCGATTTGTCTATCTCCAAAGTATCGTTTCCGTCGGCATCAAAATAGGTTTCAATAACGTCTTTATAGATCTCCTCCGAATATGATTCTGACTCAGTGATTTTTTTGTTGCCTTCATAGCGGTATGTGGAGGTTACATCGGATGATAGGTCGTGTGTTTTGTAGGCAATAACACGGTTTTGCGAATCGAATTGTTTAGAATAACTTCCGATTTCCAGATCTTCGGAAACACAAGAAGTGTCGTTACCGGCGGCATCGTAATAATAAGTAGAATACGACTCCTCACTGTTATCAGAATAGTAAGAGACCTTTACAAGTTTGCCGGAAGCATTGTATTGATACACTGTGGATGTATCTCCCATTTTGTCAAGAGAATAAAGCGGTTTTTCCCAATCGATACCGTCGTCAACGGGCTGGGCGGGTTGCTGTTCAGTGTCATTCTGAGCGTTTTGATTGTTACCATTGGATGCGCATCCTGCCAAAACTGCAAGCGATGCCAATGATAAAATAGTTAGATAATGATTTTTCATTGTAAATAACAGTTTTAATTAATGATATGTAAAAGATTGAATTACTTATTTTTTGGCATAGTATGTTTTATAACCGTAGGAATCGGTTTTGCAGTTGCCATCGTAAGAATAAGTGTAAGTATCGGTAGTGGCAGGATCGCCGTTGCCCTGATCCGAAACACAAATATTTTTGGTCAACCTGCCGTATTGGTCGTATTCGTTATCCTCCTCAGAAAAAACAAATTTTTTCCCATCTTTGGTCTCCTTGTTGGTAACCGATGATTTTAAAACCCTCTTGCCGTTGATGGTGACGTAGGTATTGCGGGTGGTAAAAATATCGGGCTTAACAGAGTAGTCGGGGTCGGTATCGGACGCTTCGCGAACCAACTGCGATTTATTTATAACCAAAGTATCGTTTCCATCGGCATCAAAATAGGTTTCAATAACTTCTTTATAGATACACTCCGAAAGGGATGATTCTGACTCAGTGATTTTTTTGTTGCCCTCATAGCGGTATGTAGCGGATTCTGAATCAGATTCGCCATCCATTTCGTAGGCAATAACACGGTTTTGCGAATCGAATTTTTTTGAAAAACCTCCGCAGGGCAATTCCTGACTTTCGTCTACGAAAAATGAAACACAAGAAGTGTCGTTACCGGCGGCATCGTAATAATATTTACTTCCCGACATTAAATGTTTTTCGTAATAGTTACTGTGCTTAACAAGTTTGCCGGCAGCATTGTATTGATACACATCGGATGTATCTCCCTTTTCGTCAAGCGAATAAAGTGGTTTTTCCCAATCGATACCGTCGTCTAATACCTGAGATTCTGATTTAGTTTCAGTGGCGGCGGAGGCAGTTGAATCTACATTCTGAGCGTTTTGATTTGAATTGTTTGATGCGCATCCTGCCAAAACAGCCGATGCACACAAAATTGTTAAATAGTTGATTTTCATAATTATAAAAAATTAATTGATTAAATAATACAGGGCAAAGGTAAAAAAATTAATCTACATATTATATTAATTCGTAAATTTGCATTGAATCTAAAACTTATAAACACAGCACAAATGGTAAAATACAAACGCATATTATTGAAACTCAGCGGAGAAGCACTTGCCGGCGAAGATCATTACGGCATCAACGCCTCTACGCTCGAAGAATTTGGAAAAGAAATTTTGGAACTTACCAACGATGGCGTACAAGTGGGAATAGTTGTGGGCGGAGGAAACATTTTCCGCGGACTCACCGGCACAAGCAAGGGCATTGAACGCACCAAGGGCGACAGTATGGGAATGCTTGCCACCACTATCAACGCCATTGCTATTCAAAGCGAAATAGAGGCTCTTGGCGGAAAAGCAAAAGTGCTAACGTCCACATTGATGGAACCTTACGCCGAAAGATTTTCAAGAAACCGCGCCATTCACGCATTAGAAAAAGGACACGTGGTAATTTTCTCAGGCGGAACAGGTAATCCATACTTTACTACCGACAGCGCAGCAGCCCTCCGTGCAGTTGAAATCAATGCCGACATCCTTATCAAAGGCACCAAGGTAGACGGCATTTACGACAAAGACCCAATGAAATATCCAGACGCTGTAAAATTCAACGAAATATCTTACGACGAAACTATCAGCCGCAAACTTAAAGTAATGGACCTCACAGCATTTGCACTGTGCAGCGAAAACAAAATGCCGATTATGGTTTTTGATATGACTAAAAAAGGCAACTTGAAAAAAGTAATAAACGGCGAAAAAATTGGAACTTTGGTAAAATAATTGTAGCAAATAAATAACACATTTGCTAAAAAGATGAGATACCTCGATCACAAAAAGACGGCTGAAATTATCCGCCGAATACTTAAAGAGAACCGCGTAGACCAAGAATCTATCGACCATTTGACCGAAAGCATTATCGATGCATCGCTCAAAGGTATTGATACGCACGGTCTTGCGCTGTTTCCGCATTACTTAGAAGGTTTTCAGTTGGGCAGAATAAACCGCAAACCGCAATTCAGAATTATCAAAGACAGCGGCTCTGCCAAACTTATCGACGCCGATGGCGCAATAGGACACCACGCAGGACGTTTCGCAATGGATTTCTGCATAGATATGGCTTCAAAAAACGGCTCAGGATGCTGCGCGGTAAAGAACTCGTCGCATTTTGGCGCGGCAGAATATTTCACCATCTACGCCGCCAAGCACAATATGCTCGGATTCGCTTTCACCAATACAAACTCTCTTGTAAAGGCGTTCAACGCCGTAGAGCCTATGTTTGGCACAAATCCGATTTGTTTTGCGTGTCCCATCGAGGGCGAAGAACCTCTCAGCCTTGATATGGCAACAAGCGTAATCTCTTGGAATCACGTGCGTAACTATAAGGAAGCGGGACTAACACTTGAAGACGGCTGCGCCTACGATGCAGAAGGTCATTTCACCACCGACCCTCACGCCGCTAAATGTGTCCGCCCGATTGGAGATTACAAAGGATATGGTCTTGGAATGATGGTAGAGATTTTGTGTAGTGTGCTCACAGGCAGCGACTTAGGCAAAGACCTTATGCCAATGTTCCATTCTGATATGACCAAAAAACGTGGTATCTCGCACTTTTTTCACGCAATAGACATCAGCAAATTTACCAAAGTGAGCGATTTTGCCAAACGTATGAAGACTTTGGCAGAGTTTATCCGCTCAATGCGTCCGCTCGAAGGCAAAGAGGTGATGATACCCGGCGACCCCGAAAAACGCCGCAAAGCCGAACGCCTAAAAACTGGTATCCCTATGACCGACAATGTATTTGCCGAGTTTATAGCCATTAGCAAAGATTTTGAAGAAGCGGTGATAAGGGAGGATTAAATCACACTCCCCCTCCCCCATTGCAACACTCTTTCTTTCATACCTTTAATATCGAGCACACCGTAGGCGAAACCTTTTTTGATGAGTTCTTCGGGCACATAGATGTCGTATTTTTCAAAAATGGGATTTTCATTCGGATAGACGAGCGCAAGGGGAGAAAAATCTACCTGCGCCTCCTCGGTGGTGATTTGATAAAACTCCTCAGCAGAGGTGCGCATAGTAAACTGCATATAGTAAGGTCGGCACGGACTAAGTCCCTTAATACCAAGCCGTGCGCCGCAACGTATTTTCAAAAATCGCTCCAAGGCAATAAAAGCGTAGGTGCCGAGCCACGGAAACAAAGCCCACATACTGCCACCAAGATTAATGAGCGGATTATGAGCCAATCCCGACTTTTGAAACAATTCTCGTGCGTCGCGCAGACGGAAAACTGCATTTCGCATAAGGTAGCGGTATGATTCTGAGCCGTTTAGCACCGAATGCATTTTTTCAAGAATTCGGGTATGAATATCGCCCGCGCAATCGCCAAAATATGCAGGAACACGTCCCTTAACCAATGTGCAGTAAACCTCGTGACGATTGTGGTCAACGCTGTCCACAGCCCACACACGACCCGCAATGGCAATCTTCTCTCCCACTGGCGGCGGCTTAACTATTGTGCCAAGTTCCTGAGAATCACTACGAACAGTATATTCCAAATTTTCTTGAAACACAGCGTAAAACTTGTAGTTGTTGACCACTCGTTCGCCGGTAAGACCCGTAATCAAACCTCCATTTTCGGTGCGTACAATATGGTCGGTTTTTAAAAGATGGCGCAAAAGTATGCGGTAATCGTCTTGCGAAATGGTTTTGAAAACGCTGAGAGTGAGGATACGCGAAGCGAGTTCGGCAGCGGTCATTTCGCCACACGAAGCCAAAGTGCTCATAGTCTGGTGATAAAGCAGGCTAAACGGCAGACGACCTGTGCGTGGCGGCTCTACAAAACGTTCCTCTATGTATAACTGTATCAGCGCGATAGTCTGAATCAAATACCACGGAATATTGTCGGGCAGCATAGCACGCGATTCGGGATGCTCCTCACGCATAACAAAGTGCATTTCAGAGGGGTTTCCACGGCGACCTGTGCGACCGAGACGTTGCAGAAATCCCGAAACAGTAAACGGTGCGTCGATATGAAACGCACGCTCCAAACGTCCGATGTCGATACCAAGTTCCAAAGTGGCAGTGGCGCATACCGACATCAGCGATTCATCGTCTTTCATATCCTCCTCGGCACTCTCGCGATATGATACAGAGAGATTTCCGTGATGAATAAGAAAACGATCGGGTTCGCCGTTTACCTCGCAATATTGGCGAAGTTGCTGGCAAACACTTTCGCACTCTTCGCGCGAATTGGTAAAAATCAAGCACTTGGCATCTTTGGTGTGTTCAAAAATATAACCTATACCTGGGTCGGCAGCCTTGGGAGCAGTATCAGTGGGCGCATCGGGCACAGGCGTAGAGATTTGCTCAGTTTTATCGTCTGACGCTTGTGGTGCAGTGTTAAAGAAGTGCTCCACAGATAGCCTCCAACGGTCTTTCGCCCCTTCAATTTTTGGAATAACAGTTTGGTGACCGCTTCCCGAAGAAAGGAAACGCCCTGCCTCAACGGGATTGCCTATTGTGGCAGAGAGGCCAATACGGCGGGGGTTGCAATCGGCAATAGAGCAGAGCCGCTGAATAAGGCAAAAAGTCTGATATCCTCTATCGCCCCGCAATAAAGAGTGAATTTCGTCGATAACTATAAACCTAAGGTCGCAAAATAGCGATGGAATCATTGCGTGCTTGGTAATCAACAGTGCTTCAAGCGATTCGGGAGTAATCTGCAACACACCTGCGGGATGGTTTAGCAGTTTTCGTTTTTTGCTTTGCGACACATCGCCGTGCCAACGAGTAACGGGTATGGCCGCCTCTTGACAAAGTTCTTCAAGCCTACCGAATTGGTCGTTGATCAATGCTTTAAGGGGTGCTATATAAAGTATTCCAACAGATTTAGAAGGGTCTTCGTCTAAGAGGGTCAGCATAGGGAAAAACGCAGCCTCGGTTTTGCCCGAGGCGGTAGAGGCGCACAGCAGCACATCGGCGTTTGTGGTAAAGATAGTCTCACCAGCCGCATTCTGCACCGCCCTAAGCGTCTGCCACCCATTGCGGTAAATATAATCCTGAATAAACGGCGAATATCGGTTGAAGACGTCCATAGTTAGAAATTTTTACACCTCAAACTCAGCAAACTCCTCTCCTCTTTCATCCGATACTGCCTCGGATTTGGCGAAAGTGAAGTCGCCGGAGGTGAGGATATCGGTAAGTTTGAGCGTGGGGTTTTGGTACAGTAAATCAGAAAGTTCTATAAAATCGCGGATAACTTCGCGAGGAGTGATGTTTTGATCGGCACCAATGCGCGAAAACTCTGTTTTTACGAAAGTTACCAAATCGTCGGTGGTAAGGCGGGTGGTGTAATTGTAAAGTCCGGCGTGCATATCGCGGAGTTTTTCGCACAGAACAAGCATCTCCTCGGCAGAAAGCGGGTCTAAGCGGATAATCGGCGCAAGAAGATCACGTGTGCCGGGTTTTGAAAAACGACCCTCGGCAAGTCGCGAACGGAGAGCCTCGTAACTATACACGCCACGTCGCTTATCCTCAACGGTTTGCGGAGTTGCACCCATTATTATGCCAAGATATTTAGCCTTGCCTTGCAAAGTATCGTTATACATTGTGAGCATTTTTTCGTAATTGTACTGACGGCTAATAGATTGCTGAATCTTGTAGATATTCACAAGTTCGTCGATCATCACCATCAAACCTGTATAACCCGCAAGGCGGAAAAAATTTGCAAAGAGTTTAAGATAGTCGTACCAATCGTCGTCGGTAATGATGATACTTATGCCGAGTTCTTCCTTGGCTTCACGTTTCTGCGCGTATTCACCACGAAACCAACGTGTTACCTTCGCTTTTGTGGTATCGTCGCCATCTAAATATGCGTGGTAATATGCTGAGAGAAGTTTTCCAAACTCAAAACCGTGCACAAGTTCGCCAAGCGACGATGTAACGGCAAAAATTCTGCGGTCAACCTCTTTGGCGAGTTCGGGATTATTGATATCCAAACCTATTTCCTGTACCGCAGCACTCTGTACTCCCGAAATCCAACGGTCGAGAACCAATGTTAGCGCACCACCTTCGGGTTTTGTTTTGGTAGAAAGGTTTGAAATAAGTTCGCGATAAGTAGCAAGACCCTGACCGCGTGTACCTTGCAAACGGCGTTCGGGTGAAAGGTCGGCATCAGCCACCACAAAACCCTTGTCCATCACATAGTTGCGTATGGTTTGTAAAAGAAAACTCTTGCCCGAACCATATTTGCCCACAATAAAACGAAACGATGCTCCGCCTTCTGAAATAATATCCACATCGTGAAGAAGTGCGGCTATCTCGTTTTTGCGACCTACTGCAATGTAAGGCAGACCAATACGCGGCACAACACCGCCTTTGAGCGAGTTGAGCACAGTTTGCGCTATGCGTCGGGGTATTTTTACCTGTTCCATAAAAAATTGATTTCTGAGTAATGCGTGGCAAAAATAATAAAAATGCCGGATAATGACTACGACAACAGCAAATTCTTTAAATCTTCTACGTAATCATCTATTAATGTGATAGTTAACCCATCACAGTCAACCACATTGTCGGCAAATTCATCAAAATACATCTCGTTAATCTTATCCGCTAAAACAGAGGGCATAAGGTGATGTGTTTTAATAATTTCGCTAACAGATGAATTTTGCAAAAGGGCTATGAGAATTTGATTTTCGATAGATTGCACGGGGGCGATTTCGTTGGGTAGAGACGGTGTGCACACCGTCTCTACATTTATGGGCGTGGAAATATCCATATCCATTACATCATCCTCGGTTAATAGGCTTTCGCGGGTTTCGGCAGAATCGGTGCGTATTTGGTCTAAGGATGAGAGGTTTACCGACACTTGCGGACGTGATTGAAATTCGCAATAGCGTATAGCCTTGTCGATACCTTCAAAAAATGGCTGATACGCCTCCATCTCTTTCACCTTGCTGCCTGTGCGAAAATACTGACGAAGTTTGTAATCAACTGCACCAATGTAATTTACCAACATACGTTTTTGCGGATAGGCAAAATAGTAAAACTTCTGATACCATTCGCCGCGACGAAAAAGGTAAATCAATGTGGGATATAATTCGTAAATAGCATCGTCGGTTTTAGCCGCAGCATAGTAAATAGCATTGGCAAAAGGTTGCCAACTTCGGGTAACTGGTTCGCCAAAAATATTGTTAAACAGTTCCTTAGTCAAATATCGCCAAACGCCTACAAAATATTTTTTGCCGTTTTCGCCCTGCTTTGTAAACACAGGCGATTTTGTGATTTTTTTGGCAGAAAGGAGTTCAAAAGCCGCTAAAATCTCATCATCGGTGGCATTGTCGGGATTATGCAGTAGCGATAGCGCGCGGTGATTATCATTATTGTCGGTAGAATATTTTTGCAGCGTTTCTTTGGGAAGATTGTTAACAATGCACAAATCGCACGCCCAATGGTTCAGATAGTTAACCACACGGCGTGCATCGTAACTTTCGCCCGAATATGCGTCGCGGATTTGGTCTATCTTGCTGAGCGACTCTTGTGGCGAATTTACACCAATGCCATTGATAAGTTCGTAAATATAAAGGTAGAGATACGACAGCGACGTAGGTTTAAACACACCCTTGCGAACATCGGTGCGCCAAGTAAAATATGTGCGCAACTGACTCACATTCATATCGTGATAGGTGGGGAAATAATGCTGAAAATGAACGCTCACCGTGGCATTATCCTCAAAATTTTCCATAAACTTGCCCTGACGGTAAAAGTTTTTGGCTTGCAACAGAGGGTCGCCACCGCCATACTCATACATCTGCCGCATTTTTGAAATCATCGGCGGCACGCCAGGAATATCGCTCGCACGCATTACACCGGGTATAATAGGAGTATCTTTAAAAACCTTCTCGTCCATAAAAAAGCAAAAAAATGTGTGCCGCTAAGATAGAAATTATCTGTTAAAAACCCGCATAAAACACTCCTTGCAATCGAATTTTAGTGCGAATGAGCCGTAAGAACTTACTAAGCGGTATTCGTCGCATTTCCACTTATCGGTCATAACACCTTTATTTTTGGGACAATAACCCAATTCGCGACGTATACAGTAGCGAGTGGTCATAAGTTCAAGACCTTTGGTAGAGTTTTGGAGTTCAAATGCCTGCTGAGTAACGTTACAGCCGTGTTTTTTGTAAAAATCCTTAGCCAGACGGTTGGAAACATTGAGCCTATATCCGCCTTCGGTTTCAAAATATGGAGCATTGCCCGACGGTTTGGGCGAATCTTTTGGATGAAAAGTTTTAATACGCTTTTGTTCAAGCATTTGCAAAACATTGCGACGGGCTTCGTTTATAACAGAGTTTGGGATAAAAGGTGATTCGTCAAAATCAAACGTAATTCGCTTACATTCAAACTTTTCGCCACATTTGCTTAGCGAATTGGTGATACTATCAAATGCCCGCTCTTGGTTGTCGGCTCGCTGCAATTGAAACTGTGTAAAACACTCACATTCAATATTATCTTCATCAAGAGCAATTATTGTAAAGCCATTATCCGAAAGCGTTACGGTAAACTCCACGGCAACTTTGCGGGTGGTTTTGGTGTTGTCGAGTTTTTGTTGAAACTTGATATCGAGATTGCGGTAAATATCTGTGCCAGTGACAATTTTCTCTTTTAAATTGGCAGTAATAATGCCGTTCTCTATTTTCTCTACACGAAAACCGTACATTGCGCCATTAAACACGCAGCACAATCCATCACCATTTGAAATCACCTCATCAGTCTTGATTTTCAAATTGTTACCTCTTACCATAACCACCTTACCCAAATATTCACCCGAAGATTTGGGACTAATATGGTTAGCCATTTTATTAGGCTCAACTGCAAAATAATCAGTGAATTTGCGGTTAAAAACCTTCTGCGGCGAGGGTGTAAAATCAAAATAGCACCGTCCCGATGAAGGTTTACGCACTTTGCCGTTTAAAATATTGTCAATCAGGTTTCTATAATGCACTGTGATATTTGCCACGTAAGATTTATCCTTTAATCTGCCCTCAATTTTTAGAGAATCTACACCAGCAGAGTACATCTCAGCAATATGCGAAGTCATATTTAAATCTCTGAGCGACAATAGATAAGAATCTTTTATCAAAACCTCTCCCCTACTATTAAGCAAATCGTATTTCAAGCGGCACGCCTGCGCACATTCGCCACGGTTGGCACTACGTCCGCCGATAGCCGCACTCATATAGCATTGTCCGCTTAGCGAAACGCACAACGCACCGTGGATAAAGCACTCTATTTCAGCATTTATGCTCTTGCGAATCTCTTTAATCCGCTCCAAAGGAGTTTCTCGGGCAAGCACTATGCGTTTAAAACCAATCTCATCAAAAAACATAATCCGCTGTAAATCAAAATTATTCATCTGTGTGCTTGCGTGGAGTTCTATCGGCGGAATATCCATTTCTAATATTCCCAAATCTTGAACAATAAGCGCATCCACGCCAATATTGTAAAGGTTGCGAATAAGTTTATTTACGATAGGCAATTCATTGTCGTAGAGAATTGTATTGAGCGTTACATAAACCTTTGCTTTATAGAAATGAGCATAGGTTACAAGTTTTTCTATATCCTGAATAGAATTGCCCGCAGCCTTGCGAGCGGAAAAGTCGTTTGCACCAATATACACAGCATCAGCGCCACAATTTATAGCGGCAATGGCTGTTTCAAGATTTTTTGCGGGAGATAGAAGTTCCATTATTGCTTAATTGAAAGACCTACAACAGTAATATCGTCGCGCTGCGGCTGACCGTCCATAAAGGCGTTTAGTTCGGCAGAAAGTAGATTGCCCGTATTAGCCACCGAATCGTTGCGGTGCTGCGTTACAAAACGTATAAACCTCTCTGTACCAAAACGTTTGCGCTGAGGATTATTTTGATCTACAAGTCCATCGGTTATCATAAAGAGTTTGTCGCCCGGACGGAAAAGGAATTGATGCTCTTCAAAATCGTTGTTGATAACGGTTTCGTCGGTGAGACCAAGATGACGGTGCACACCCTTGATACGCTGCATTTCGTCGGTGGTATGGTCGTAGTAGAATATCGAAGAGCCTGTGCCGCAGAATGTTACATTATATCCGCCGTCAATTTTTACAAAGCGGCATAGGCGGACTTCCATACCGTCGTAGTTTTGGTTACGTTCTTGTTTAAGCACATTAATAAGTCCTTGACTTAGGTTTTCTAAAATCTGTTTTGGCTGCGTAATATCCTGAATCATAATAATTTCGTTGAGCAGGTTGTAGCCAATCAAACTCATAAACGCTCCAGGAACACCGTGACCAGTGCAGTCTGCCACCACAAATATCAACGAACCGTCGGGCAAAGGTTCAAACCAATAAAAGTCACCCGAAACAATATCCTTAGGCATATAAATTACAAAATGCTCAAAATATTGCGAAATGCTCTCATCTAAAGGTAATATAGAGTGCTGCATCTGCTGAGCGTAGTGGAGACTATTGGTAATGGCGCTGTTTTGAACCTCGATTTTTTTGTAGCCTTTTTCAAGTTCAGAATTTTTCATAAAGAGTTGCTCTTTCTGCATCTCTATCTGCAATTGGTTCTCTTGCAACTGCATAAACGCCTCGGTGAGTTGCGTAGCCTGACGGCTACCCTCCTCTTGAGCACGTTTTAGCATAGTGATGTCGGTTTCGGTGAGAATCCAGTTGCAGAGGTTCCCATTATCGTCGAAAACGGTGTCTAACGATGCCTGAACCCAATTGACACTATCGTAGAAGCGGTGGCAGGTTTCGTATGTAACATTTTGACTGCTCTGCCGTGCAAGTTGTATCAGTTCTTGATTCTTTTTGTCAGACGAAAGGTAAGACTCAAAATAATTGCGTCCGTGGATATAGAGAAATTCATCAAACGAGCAGCCGTAAATATTTTTAAATGAATCGTTTGTCCATTGGATATTACCGTCCTTATCCATAATAATCACCGAATTGGTAGAACGAGTAGCCACAAACGACATCTGACGGAGGCGTTCGTTCTGATCTTCAAGTTGTTGATTACGTTGCTGCAGCAAAGCCGAAAGGTTATTGGCCTTATTTTTCAACTTGGCAGTGCGACGGCGTATCAACAATGTAATCAACAAAGCACAAATAACCACATAAAGCAATATAGCCCAAATAGTTAGATAAAACGGCGCAACAATCGTAAATTCAAACGAAGCCACCGACGATTCCACATTTTCGCAGTTTTTGGCCTTAACCTTAAACACATAGTGTCCAGGAGGTAGTTTGGTAAATTCCCTTACATTGGCGTGCGACCATTCGTTCCATCCGCTGTCGATACCTTCGAGTTTGTAACTATACACCATCGACTCAAGATTTTCAAATGCCGAAGTTGAAAATGTGATGCGGATTTTATTGTTGTGATACTCACATTCAGCTTTGAAAATCGAATCAGAAGGGTTGCCCAAATCGTTGTAGGTGGTGTACACATTATAATTACGGTCGGCTGTGGCACTTTTAAAATATCTGTATCCTCGGTAAACCCTTTCGCCATTAAACGATACCGAATTGATAATGGTGTTGAAAGGTTGGCTTGCGGGATTAAACGATGTAGTATCTTTGATATCGCCCTTTACAAGTCCACGGTTTGTGGAATATAGCAACACAGAATCCAACACATTAATATTATAAACCGTTTCTAAAGAGACTCTGAAATGTATAATCTCGTTTCGTTCGGGATGCGAGCGGTTGATACGGCGATTGCAAGACTGCGTAAAAACAAAAAACTCATCGGTAAGTTTGCTGTAAGCAAAATGATAAATCAATTCATCAGGGTCGAAACATTTATTAAGAGCTGTATCAGCCTCGAACACAAGCGGTTGCATTGGATTTCCGATTTTTGCGCGTTTAAATTGACCATCGTTGATATATACCATATCATCTACCACCTCTACAGTAAGTTGGTTAAGATGTTCAAAACCGTAATTAGAGTCGATATACTCAGAATCAAAGTCGGTTAGAGTGTTACCCTTTGGCGTTAGCAACAAAATTCCGTCGGAAAGCGATGTGCACCAAAACGTGCCGTTGTTTGCAATTTTTAATTTAAACAGCGGACGATTTATTTGGCTGATACTACGCACATTAGTTACCGTAATTACTCCATTATTGACAACATAGTCGCACACCTTGAAACCTTCAAATCCAGTGATAAATAGTTTGCCGGGATAGAGAGGCGAAACAGCCGCTCCGTATGTGCGACCTGTATTAGCTATCTGAACAGCCTTGTCGGGGAAAACCTGATAAAGTCCTTCGGATGTACAGGCAATGGTAAGTCCCTCGATACCAACCAAATCCCAACAGAAATGCTGACCGTGTGTTACATTATAAGGAATTGGGCGGAAACTCGAATTTTTGCCAGCTCCCTCGTGCGACGATACAAAAATCGACGACACTGTGCCCACATAATAGTAATTCTTGTCGGTATGCGCACACAGCACCACGCTCGAAACTCCCTGATTAGCAAAGTAGAACACAAACGGTGAATTGAGTTCTATTTTTGAAATTCCTCCCGAATACGATGCCCAAAGATTGTTTTTTGAATCAAAAAACACATTAACTATATCGTTGACAGGCAGGTTGATATCCTTATCGATTTTTTGGAGATATTCGTAGCGGTTGGAATACACGTAGATGCCGTTGTTGGTGGCTACGGCAATTTTGCGCAAACGTTTGTTGTATTTAATATCGTTTACCACAATGTGAGGATGATTGTCGGTGGCAAGCGTTATAGTTTTCACATCTTCGGGAGCGATACTTTTGGTTTTCAGTAATTTATCAAGATTGATTTCGCACGCCTTATAGCCATTAGAAATAAACAAAAGGCGCGAATTATCCATCTCTAACATCCTAACATCGTCGGTTTTGATGCCCGAAGTGCTTACGTTACAGACGTTTTGCAATATTCCGTCAAAATATGTGTAAAAATCGCCGTTGGTGCAGAGTATTACGATACCTCCATTGTAGGGCATTGAGGCGGCAATATCTCCCACGCTGCGCACAATTATACCGTTACTGTTGCTCAATACGGCAAAACCATCTTTGAGCATAAACACAACTCTGCCGCTGTCGGATTCGCATCCAAAAATATTGGTGACGTCGCGGCTGTTGAATGGCACTTCTAATGGAATAAATTTTAATGAGCCGTTGATTTCGGGGTGATAGTAGCCAATGCACTCAGGACCAGCCACATAAATATTGTGAAAAGGCGAAACATAAACCTTTGCCAAAAGTTCCGACCGGTTGGTGTGGTAAAAACGCTCCCACAAACGGCCGTTGTAGATTTTTAAACCCGCCGATGTGCACGACATAATGCACCCGTTGGAATCTTCCGCCAATTGCGAGCATTTTACGATGTAGCCTTTTTCGTCGAGACGGTAGTTGTGTATAAACGACGACTTGCGGAATGTATTTGACTGCTGGCACACAGCGGTATATGGGGCTAAAAGCATTGCCACCGCCACAATTAAACATCGTATAATATCAGTCAAATACATTAAAATATCTTGTTTCTATTAAATAATACAAATTAACGAAAAAAGCCTGAATTAACAGGCTTTTTTTAATAATTTTTTTCGACTATTTGTAAAAAAATTTTTTTACACAGTCATAATCTCGTTTTCTTTAACCTGCGAAATCTTGTCGATGTCGGCTACAAAACGGTCGGTGAGTTTTTGTACCAACTCCTGACCCTGTTTAGACTCATCTTCGGTAAGTCCGTCTTTTTCAAGGGATTTAAGAGTATTGTTGGTATCTTTGCGAACACTGCGGACAGCCACACGAGCATTTTCTGCCTCGCTCTTTACCTGTTTTACAAGAGCCTTGCGGCGTTCTTCGGTGAGGGCGGGAATCACAATGCGGAGTATTTCGCCGTTGTTGGTGGGAGTAAGTCCGAGGTTAGCCTTCAGAATCTCCTTTTCGATTTTTGGGAGCATAGTTTTTTCCCAAGGCTGCACTACTATGGTGCGAGCGTCGGTGGTGCCTACGTTAGCCACTTGGTTGAGGGGGGTGGGTGTGCCGTAATAGTCTACACTTATACCCTGCAAAATAGCGGGTGTGGCTTTGCCTGCACGGATTTTGGCAAGTTCGCCTTCAAAGTGAACCACAGCGGCTTTCATTTTCTCTTCCGCCTCGTCTATGTACATTTGTGCTTCTTCGTTCATTATGTGTTTTCGTTAAAATTATTTTTTACAAATATATAGGTATATTTATTAACAACAAAATTTTTTATTGTTTTCCCAATTTTTTGAAATCGCCTTTGAGGAAACCGTCGGGTTCTTTGGTGCTGATTTTGTGCCATCCAAAGTAATAAACGCATCCGTCGTTACCCAAAACCACATTAAAACAGCGAGCTGCCTTGGGGCTGCCCTTCGGAGGTCCTACCTTGTGTACAAACACAGTTTTTGGGTCGTTTGCCTTAACAATATCTTCAAGATTTTCTTGCTCGGCAAGTATTTGAAACGGCTTGGTATACACGGTTTTAACCTTAGCTTCGGTGTTGAGGTCTTTGGGAAGGTCTTCCTTTATAATATAGAGTTTTTTGTCGCCAAGTTTTTCGGCGTTGCGGTTATAATAAAGCACGATATTTTTTTCGGTGAGTTCGGGATGATCTTTGGTAAGGTTTACGTGATTCTGCATAAACTTGACAATGGGTGCAAGTTTATATACATATTTCTCATAATCCTGATTCTCGTAATACGACAATGGGAACGATGCCAACGTGGGCATATCTTGTACCGATTTGTAGTCGCCACCAAGCACGAGCGAGAGAAATGCGTAGGTCATTTTGTCGGAATCATCTTTGTAATAATCTTTTGTAACCATCAAAAACGAATACTGCGGGTCGTATTTGCGTTTTTGAAAATCGTCGAACGAGCAATATTCAAACTTTGTGATTGTCCAGCTGCTTTCAACAGCCTGTTTGATACCCGAGTTGTAACTGTTGAAAATATTGTTGTCGAGCACAACGCAGGTTTTGGTGTTGAGAAACTTTTTGATAACGTCGGCGCCCGCCACCTTTTCTTGAGCCAACGAGGGCAGAGCCACAAGCACCGCCACGAGTGCAAATAATAGGTTCTTTATCTTCATAAAAATAGGTTTTATATCGTTAAACAATAGATAAATTATTCATAAACAGGTAGATACAAAGGATGTTTTTCGTTAAACTTTCGCATATAGTAAAAAAGTTTTGCATTGCGTTTTTTGCGTTTGAGGGCGGCAAACTCGTCGTGGAGTTCGGGGTCTTTCATTAGCATCTGCTCAAGATTGTTGGCATTGTATTCAAGAATGTCGCCGGTTTCAAAATTGAGCAAATATTGCTGTGCCTCGGTAGATGTGGTGTAAGCCGGACCATACATACTATAACGACCGTACATTCCGCCGTAGAAAGGGTCGCGCGAATTGATATAGGTTTTGGTGCCGAGAAAATGGCAAATGCTGCCCACAATGCCCACACGGTTGAAATATCCGTTGTGATAAACGTAGATAATGCCGCCCGAACAGTAGCCCCACAGCGACGATGTTTTCACTGTTACCTCGTTGCCCACCTCGTCGAATAGCGTAATTGTGTTTTCCTGAGTAAGATAGTCGAAAAAAGCAAGGTCGTTGGGGTCGATTTGACTTTTTACACGAGCCTTATCAACGGGTTTGTTTTTTTGCATCATCTCCTTGTTGAGATACAGCCCGTCGGTAAACACAAAATCTTCATCGTAGACTTGCTTGGTCTGCGAATGTAACGACACGGCGATGCACAACAATATAAGCGACAATAATATATGTTTCATAAACATTGCAATATTTTACTATCCAAATATAAGGATAATTTGTAAAACGGCGGCATAATTTTAATTTTTTTTTAATTTTGCCGCTCAAAAGCACCCAAAATGGATGGCAGACTTAAAAAAGGAATCAGAATAACAGTGTTTTTCGCCATTGGGGCACTACTATTTTGGCTCGCATACCGAGGTCAGGATATAGGCACGCTCATCAATGCGCTCGAAGGCACACGTTGGGGATGGATTGTGGCTATTGCAATATTCTATCTTACAGCGCATTACAGCCGTGCCGAAAGATGGAGGCTGCTTTTAGAACCATTTGGATACAAGCCAAGAGGAATCAACCTTTTTATGTCGGTTTTGGTAATGTATCTCAGCAACTTAGCCATACCGCGTTCGGGCGAAGTGTTGCGCTGCGGAATTGTTTCAAAATACGAAAAAATACCATTTGCACGGTGTCTCGGCACGGTGGTAACGGAGCGCATAGCCGATTTGACAATAATATTAATAGTGTCGGCAATAGTGCTGGCAAGTCAGTGGGGATTTGTGTCGGAAATGGTAGCAGCCAACCCCGATATTAGCGAAAGAATCGAACTCATAAAGCAATACATTATACCCATTTCGTTGATACTCATAGTATTAACCATTATTGGAATTTGGCTTTTCCGGTTGGCAATACGCCGAAATATTTTTGGCATTGGCGACAAAATCAACGGCATTTGGCAGCAGTTTCGCGACGGACTCACCACAATTCTTCACCTAAAACACCGCACCTTATTTATAATACATAGCCTTTACATCAATTTTGTATATTTCTACGCCGTGTATCTCGGGTTCAAAGCATTTGGATTTACCGAACATCTTACCCTTATAACAGGTTTGATGGTGTTTGTGCTTGCCACTTTTGGCGTAATAGTGCCGTCGCCAGGTGGTATGGGAACGTGGCATTTTATTGTAATAGAGACGCTTGCAATGTACGGCGTAAAACGCGACCCCGATGGCAGAGCATTCGCCCTTGTGATTCACGGATTGCAAGATATTTCGTTTATAATACTCGGTGCTTTATCGCTGATATTGCTGCCGGTTATTAACAAAGACTATGTTCCACAAGTTGACGATGCCGACCAAACGCCTCCAAACACCTGATTATTATGAAGAAAAAGGTAATACTCGCTTTAAAAATATTCGCGGTAATCGCTTTTTATGTTTTTCTTTATAAAATATCAATTCCACACATCGAGCAACTTAAAGAATATTATCAAATAAATGGGTTTAGCGATATAAGGCTCAACCTTTTCGCTATGGCAGTAATTCTTGTTTTGCCTAATTGGTTGGTAGAGTCGGTAAAATGGCTTTTTGCCGTTAAGCCAATACAAGAAATATCATTAAAAACCGCAATCAAAGGCGTTTTAAAAGGCATTCCACCGTCAACATTTACTCCCAACCGCATAGGCGAAACAGTAGGACGACCCTCTGTGCTCAACCCCCAGCACCATGTGGAAGGTGGCATTGCCACGCTTTACAACGGTATTAGTCAAATGCCTATAATGTTGATATTTACAGCAGCGGCTTCGTTTTATTTTTCTGCAAATGGCACACTATTTATCCACGAAGAATACCTCACAAAACCATTGTTTGGCATAGCGGCATTGATAGGTGCGGCATTGATTATAGCATTATTTTACCACCCGAAAATATTTGTGCCAACAACTCAAAAATACCGTCTCACCCAAAAAATTGCACCAAAATTAGAGTTTTTTGCACGATACCACAGCCAAGAGCAAAACACATTATTAATATTAAGTGCAATCAGATTTTTTATTTACTGCACACAAAACTATCTTGTAATAAAAGCATTAGGCATCAACATCAGCATCATCGACGGATATGCGGCGATATTTTTGATCTACGGCATAATAAGTTTTGTGCCGCGTCCTGCCCTTGCCGAATTAGGAGTAAGATGTTCGGTATCGGCATTGATACTCGCCCCCTACTCTCCCAACCCACTGTTGCCCGCGGCATCTTCGGCATTACTTTGGATTATCAACATACTGATACCGTGCATTATAGGAACATTTTTGTATATTCCACAAAAAAAACATCAAAAAAACTTTGCACAATAATAAAAAACCTCTACATTTGCGCCGTGAAAACCACCTTGCCCTGGTGGCGGAATTGGTAGACGCGTTGGTCTCAAACACCAATGGAGTAACATCCTTGCCGGTTCGATCCCGGCCCGGGGTACAAAAAAAGAGGCGCAAAAATTTTTTGCGCCTCTTTTTTTTATAAAACTCAAAACAAATTAAATAAAATCAATCGTTTTTTTTAGGATATGTAAATAATTATCAGTATAATTGCAACTTAATTATTACATATAACACTACAAATAATATGAACACGCATAACCAAATCAAACTTGACAATGTGCCAACAATAGGCCTACATTTAAAAACAGTGCTTTCTTTATTAATTATAACGCTGTTTTTAAACGCAGAATCGTATGGACAAAAACTATTCAAAGCCACATATACAAACAAAGAGGGTGAAGAACAAACTCAAGAGTTCGACAAACTTGAAGACGCACTTGACGATAATAATTATTGGACTCACTATCCAGAAGAAAATCTATACTGGTTTCCTTTAGAAGTAACAATCACACAAACACAAGATGATAATTACTATGTTAATAAACAAACACTATCTCCTGGAATACTAAAAAGTCCAGATAGTGGGAATATGCGCACTGGAGTAAAACGTTATATCCTTAATCTACAAAACGTGTCTTTTCCCGAAAACGCTGAAATCAATGTTAAAGGATATGGAATAATCATTCAAAACATTATTCTAAATAGCCCTCTAATATTCAATATACCCTCTGGTCCTGTCTTAGAGATTAAAGGTGGCACATTCAATCGAAAAGTATCATTTGTTGGAACAGAAAATAAATATTATGGAATCTTGGAAATTTCTGGAGGAACTTTCACTAATGGACAAAATGATGATTGCGCTTTATCGATTGAAAACATATATAGTGTAGAGGTATCAGGAGGCGATTTTCGTTATCAAACAAGTACAAGTAGCAATTTAGATGTAAGTGGGCCTACTGCTTTCAAAGTTGTATCTAACCGCAATGATATAAAAATTACAGGTGGCACCTTTGGTCCAGCAAACCCTGATGCTAATATTAATGGAACAGGATTACTTGTAGAAGCATTTGCTGGTATTATGAAAATTTCAGGAGGAACTTTTAAAGGTAATCCGGGTGCAATAAAAAATATAACAGGCAAGAGTATTATCGACCCACAAGCATCTTTTGTTGATATCAACGGTTCAGTATTCACCGAAAACTACAATAGTTCATATCTGCTTGCTGACGGTAGTGGTAATCCTTTTGGAGAATCTTCAGTTGGAGGTTTTGGTCAATATCTCGAACTTTCTAACGAAGGTAAAACCCTCACCTTTAAATATGGGCTATTGCCTGAACCATTCGGAGATAACATTATTGAATTAAAGTATTTACAACAAACACCCGGAAAAGATTGGAGCAAGGTAGAAACCGTAGTTTTTGATCAATCTTATACCGATAATGTATTACCTACATCTTGTGCATTTTGGTTCTCTAATTTTGAGAATCTCAAAGAGATTCAAAACTTAGACAAACTTAATACAAGCCAAGTAACCAATATGTATGGTATGTTTATGAATTGTTCTTCGCTTGAAACAATCGACATAAGCACATTCAGCACGGCATCACTCAAAAAAGACCAAGAAGGAGAAACCGTTGGCATCAAATATATGTTTTACGGGTGCAAAAAACTAAAATCCATTACATTGTATAATCCAGAAACACCATCCGTACATTTCACGCCCAACAGTAATATAACTTCGCTTTCTGGCATATTTAGTGATTGCAATGTCCTCGAAACCATCGATTTGAGTTACTTCGATATCGGCACAAACATAACTGATATGTCGCAAATGTTTTACAATTGCAATACAATTACCACACTCGATTTGTCAAAATTTAACACAAACAATGTAACAGATATGTCTGCAATGTTTTATTATTGCAATAACCTGACAACAATTTTAGTAGATCAAAATAAATGGAAAACCAACGATGGAACAAACACAAGTGCTATGTTCAGTGGTTGTATCAACCTCATCGGTAACAATGGCACTCAATACGATGACTCACAAACTTCTGGAGACTACGCCCACATTGATGAAGGTCAAGACAATCCAGGCTACTTTACAACTGGTTCGTACAAAATAATCTACGACCTTGATGGCGGTGAAGAAACAGGAAACCCAACTTCATTACCTCTATCTGGTGCAACTTCTGATATTACCCTTACAAAACCTACAAAAGAAGGATATTTCTTTACGGGATGGTCTGGCACGTCGGCCACCGGTTTATCGGGTGATAATAATACGAATGTTTCTATTCCGAAAGGAAGCAAAGAAAATAGAAAATATACTGCAAACTGGGCTCAAGGAAAACCTTACGCTGTTGTTACTGAAACTGAAGGCACAAAAAAAATGACGTTTTACTATGGTGTAAAACCTGAAAACAATTCTACGCAAACAGTTCTCACTATTTATCAGGATGAGAATTTCGATTCTGAAATATTTAATAATTGGAAACAAAACAGAGGAGATGTTATAGAAGTAATATTCGATGAATCGTTCAAAAAATGTCAATTAACTACTTGTAGCGGCTTATTTGCAGGATTTTCATCCCTTACAACAATAACCAACATTGAAAATTTTGATGCATCACAAGTAAAAGATATGAATCAAATGTTCTCTGGGTGTTCTGCATTAGAAAGCATGGATTTTTTAAAAAATATCAAAACATCTAATGTTACAAATATGTCTAAGATGTTTCAAAACTGTTCGAAGTTAGAAAGCATTGATTTTTTAAATAATATCAATACATCTAAAGTAGAAGATATGTCTTATATGTTCAATGGGTGTTCTGCATTAAAAAGAATAGATTTAAACATCAACACAGAAAAGGTTACAGATATGTCTGAGATGTTCCAAGAGTGTTCTTCATTGATAAGTGTAAATTTAGACATCAACACATCTAATGTTAAAGATATGCATTGTATGTTTACTGATTGCTCATGGCTAACTGACATCACATTCGGTAATGACTTTACAACTGCTAATGTTACGGATTGCGGTGGTATGTTTTATGGTTGCACAAACCTGACGAAACCAATAGATATGTCATTGTTTGACCTTAGGCTTTGTGAAGGCTATTTGGGTGGTGGTATATTTATGAATACAGGTTATACAAATATAGTCCTTAAAGAGTTTAATATTCCAGAAGGTATAACTTCAATGCACCAATGGTTTCAAAGATGCGAAAAACTGGAAACTATTGATCTTAGAGATGTTGACATTTCATCGGTAAAAGATTTTAGTTATATGTTTGCACAATGTGAAAATCTCAAAACTATCATTGTTGACAAAGACTGGAAAATAAACAACGATGCTGTTTGCGATGGTATGTTCTCACGCTGTTTTTCTCTTGAGGGCAAATATGGAACTAAATACGATGAAGGCAAAACAGATGGACAATACGCCAGAGTTGATAGTGATGGTGCTCCCGGCTATCTATCCGACGGAATATACACAATATCCTATATTCACAAAGATCAAAACGGCGAGACTATAAACATCACACTTGATAATAATTATCCAACAAAATATACCTACGATGATAATGACATTACCATCAACAAACCAACTCAAATGCCAGGTTATTCTTTTAAAGAGTGGAAGTACACAATATCAACCGACAAGGACAATATTCTTACTGGAGACCAAATAATTATTCCTCATAATTCTGTAGGCAACTATGAGATAACTATCACATGGGACGTAGAATCTAAAATCAAAATCATCCCGTCAACAGATTTCATCTCATTCCCCACAGATTGGAAAAAATTCTGCAAAAAACAAGAAACAGAGGCAATACTAACTTACAGTCTTGCTGAGGGTAGCGGCGAACCAAAAAATTGTATTATCATTATAGAAACTATTGAAGGTAGTGTTAATTACGAAACACAAAATGGCGAAGTGCATATTTCTACATTGCCCACCCCCCCAGGAAAATACAATTGCTCTGCAGTGTTTGTGGGCGATGAAGAATCTACAACTCCATCAGACACCATCAAATTCACTTTAGAAATCACCGCCGCACGTGGATTAATTTTGCAACTATACAAAAACGTGATTTTCGTCAACAATAGTAGCGAAAAGTTTGAAACATACCAATGGTATCGCTACGGAGAAGAAACCGACGAAAAACTCAAAAACGGTGAACGCCAATACTTCACCGAACCCACTCTCAAAGGCTCGTATTGGGCATTGCTCAACGGCAAAATTCACGCCTGCTATATGGAAGACCAACCCGTGATTGTAAAGCAAGCCGAGGTGTCAATCTCAACCTACCCCAACCCTGCCGTAGAAGGCGAGCAGTTTACCATCGAAATCAACAATTTTGACCCTGATACAGAATACTCTTTGATAATATCCAATAGCAACGGCAATATAATAAAACAACTAACCGTTACAAAAAAGCAAACCACACTCAGCCTGCCTCGTGGTTTTTACACAGGTGCGTTGATGTGGTCGGGCAACAAACAGTCGTTTAAAATAATAGTGAGGTAAAAATGAAAAAATCGTCACCGCTACTTTTGTTAGCGTTTGTAACTTTATGTGTTTTAATATCTTGCAGCAACAATAATTCTATCAAAGAACCACACAGCGGCGAGTTTTCGGTTAGCGATTCGCAAAAGGTGGTGTTTGCTATCGAAAATCTCAAAAATGGAGATTCTGATTTGTTTGATTTCAATCAATATGGCAATATATCAGAGGGTTGGCGTTTACTTTCCGCCGATGAGTGGCAATACATTGTGTTAAAACGCAAAAACGCCATAAACCTAATTCTGTGGGCTACTGTTGATGGCAAAAAGGGTGTAATTTTATTACCCGATAATTACGCTAACACACTCAAACTAAACCATATATCACCACAATCTATTAAGCCGTGGGACGATCAGATATGCCTTATCAACTCCGACACTGACCCCACCACGCTCAACGTTATATCAAATAATCAGTGGACAGAATTGGCAAACCAAGGTGCGATATTCTTGCCTATGAACCTTGGCAACGAAGGCGGATATTGGCAAACCGGCGACTCGTTTTTAAGTTTCAATTCTGCTTTTATATGGCCTGCTCGTGGCTGTGTAACATCGGCATTAAAGTTAAATGTGCGCCTTGCAATTGATATCAACAAATAAACTCGTCTACCAAAATCGGCGGTTTATCGACCAATTACAGCCCTTCATCTAAAAAAAAATCTATATCACCTTTTATTAAGTTAAGTTTGCAATGTAAAACAACAAAGACAATTGTTTAATATTTAAAACTGAACTGACATGAAAGTAAAAATGATTTTAGCGGCTGCCGCTATGGTATTCTGCACAGCCGCTGCCAACGCTCAAGAAGCACGCTACGAATTTGAAAAAGCCGTCATCACCACCAAAACCGAGATGATGGGCAACCCTATGATTACTACTTACTACATTGCTGACTACGGCAAAAAAGAGACATCCGAATTTAAGATGGATATGTCGGCTATGGGCGGCAACGTAATGAATATGAGAACTGTACGCACTGCCGAAGGTGCTGTAACATTCGACATTAACGCCAAAGAGGGTCAAAAAACCGAAGGCTCAGTAAACTTTCTCAACCTTACTCCCGAAATAGTTAAGAAACACAAAATCAAAGAGAAAGGCGAAGAAATCGTAAACGGCTATCCCTGCAAAAAATACGAAGTTAACACCGAACAGATGGGTATGTCGGTAGCGTCTACCGTTTGGGTTTGGAAAGGATTCGCTATCAAAACAGTGGTAGACGGCGGAATGTTTCAAATCGAAACCGTTGTAGATTCGTTTGACGAAAACGGAACTATTCCCGAAGGCATTTTTGATGTACCTGCCGACGTAAAAATCAGAAAATAAGTTAATAGCCAATAGTTTTCACACACATGGGACGCGCCTTGGTGCGTCCCTTTTTTTATTCATCGTCGTTGTCGAAGTCGGGCATAAAGCCGTCGAGCATATCGTATTCGTCGTCGGAATCGTATAGGCGGTCGATGTCGCGGCGGTCTTTTTTGGTAGGACGTCCTGCGCCACGGTCGCGTTTGCCAAACGAAAAACGTCCCATCTCGGTCATCATTTTTAGTTTAAACAAATCGTCCTCAGAGGTGGTTTCGGTGATATAATCGGGTACTTTGGCTGCGCCCACACGTCCACGGAGCAATTGAAGCACCTTGTAGCGGCGGTAAACAGGATTAACCTTTACGCTGATTTCGTCGTTGGGACGAACAACACGGGCGGGTTTTACAGCCGCTCCATTGATAAGTATGCGCCCCTTGCCACAAGCGTCGGCGGCAAGCGAACGGGTTTTAAACAAGCGGACGTTGAACAAAAACTTGTCGATCCGCATTTCGGAGTTTTCTTCTGCCATAATGGTTTGGTTTAAAGGTTATTTACCGTTATACATATTCATAGTGCGCTGTATACCGTTGGTAATAAAACTGTAAAGTGCCTCGGTGGTGGTTTTGGTGCGTTCTTGAATACGATTTAGTTCTTCAAAATTCCATTTTCCAAGCACAAAATCTACCTGATGACCCTTTGCAAAATCGTTGCCGATACCAAAACGCAAACGCGCATAATTTTGAGTACCAAGCAGTTCTGAAATGTTTTTAAGTCCGTTATGCCCAGCCTCGCTACCGTTTGCCCTCAGGCGTATTACACCAAAGGGCAACGCAAGGTCGTCGACACATACAATGAGGTTTTCAACTGGAATGTTTTCCTCTTTGAGCCAATAACTTACAGCCTTTCCGCTGAGGTTCATAAAAGTAGACGGCTTGATAATGGTAACAGGGTTGCCACGGTATTTAAACTGCGCCACATCGGCATAGCGGTCGGATGAAAACTGCGCACCTGCGTCGGCGGCAAGAGCGTCGGCGATTTTGAAGCCAATATTGTGGCGTGTGTCCCGGTATTCGGCTCCTATATTTCCGAGACCTGCGATAAGGTATTTCACTGCTGATAATTATAAAAACAGAGACGGCATAAAGTGCCGTCTCCGAAAGTCTAAAAACTTTTATTACTATGCAAACTACTTCTTTTTCTTCTTTCCACCGTCGTCGGCAACAGCAGCCTGCTGAGTAGCACGTGTAGCTATGATGCGGCAGAGAAGCATATCCTGCGGGTCGGAAATACGATAATTGTCGAATTTGAGGTCGTGAACCTTGATCTGCTGTTCGAGTTCGAGTTCAGCGATGCTAACAACGATTCTTTCAGGAAGATTAGCAGCCTTGCCGGTAACTTTGAGTTTGCGGACAGCGGTTTTGAGTTTACCACCGGCCTTAACACCGGGAGCGTGACCTTCGAATACTACAGGAAGTTTAACGGTGATTTCCTGCTCGTCGTTGAAGATGTAGAAATCGATGTGCATTACCTCGTCGGTAACGGGGTGGAACTGCATATCTTTGATTACAGTGTTGAATACTTCGCCGTCGATGGTGATTTTAACGATGAATACTTCGGGAGTGAAGATTGCGCCGTTGATTTCTTTTTGTTTAACGGTGAAGTCGATGTGCTTGCCGCAGCAGTAAGCCACGCAGGGTACGAGACCCTCTTTGCGCAAGTCTTTTGCAAACTTGGTACCGATGTTTTCGCGTTTGGTACCTGCAATTTCAAATACTTTCATTTAATTAAATTTGTGTTACTCAAAATTGAGTGTTAATAAAAATTGTTTACTCAATTTCCCATCGCACGGGCGGCTTTCCGCCCAATTGGAAAATTCGGGTGCAAAGATAGATGTTTTTTTTATTCTTACAAAAAAAATCTCCTATTTATAATAAGATGTCTCGCTTATCGACTGACAGGTGAACACCTTTTTAATTACCTCGGCAAAGAGGTTTGCCACGGTGAGAACCTTGATTTTTGGATGCGGTTTTTTCAAGGGAATGGTGTCGGTAACGTAGAGTTCGGTAAGTTTCGACTCGGAAATGCGGTCGTAAGCAGGACCCGAAAGCACAGGGTGAGTGATAAACGCCCTAACGCTCAACGCACCTTGACCCATCATCAGGTCGGCAGCCTTAGAAAGTGTGCCGGCTGTGTCGATAATATCGTCGATGATGATAACGTTTTTGCCCTTAACATCGCCGATAACAGTCATTTCGCTCACCTCGTTGGCTTTTTCGCGATACTTGTGGCAGATAACCATTGGCACTTGGAGAAATTTGCTATAAGTATTTGCACGTTTGCTGCCGCCTATGTCGGGCGAAGCGATAACGAGGTTTTCGAGTTTTAGCGAGTTGATAAATGGTACAAATATGGTGGACGAGTAGAGGTGGTCTACCGGCACGTCGAAGAAACCTTGAATTTGGTCGGCGTGGAGGTCCATAGTAATAATTCGGTCAACACCCGCCTTAGTAAGTAGGTTGGCGATGAGTTTAGCGCCGATTGCCACACGGGGTTTGTCTTTGCGGTCTTGACGCGCAAATCCAAAGTAAGGGATAACGGCTGCAATCTTGTAAGCCGACGCACGACGGGCGGCGTCGATCATAAGCAAGAGTTCGAGAAGGTTGTCGGCGGGAGTGAATGTAGACTGAACTATAAACACATAATCGCCACGGACAGTCTCGTTGAGGCTCGGTTGATATTCGCCGTCGGAATAGTGGTTCATTGTTACGTTTCCGAGGGTGGTGCCGTATGCCTTGGCTATTTGCTCCGAAAGGTAGAGCGACGTGGTTCCCGAAAAGATTTTGATGTTTGAACTTGATACCATTTTGCTATCTTTTTATATCATAAAGAATGGATTGAATTTCAAATCTTTATATTTTGTTATTTAACTACAAAGTTTACCATTTTGCCGGGTACGATAATTACCTTTATTACCGATTTACCTTCGATAAGTTGTTTAAAACGATCGTTGGCGCGGACTTCTTTTTCGATTTCGTCCTTGTCGGCATTGGCAGGAAGGTCGAGTGTAAAGCGGGTCTTGCCGTTGATTGCCACAGGATAGGTTTTGGTGCTGTCTACTGTGTAACGCTCGTCTACCTTGGGGAACTCGGCATCCGAAATAGACTCATTGTGTCCAAGAAGTTTCCACAACTCTTCGGCAATGTGCGGGGCAAACGGCGCAAGGGTTATTACCAACGGTTCGAGAATTGCGCGTTTGTTGCATTTGAGCGATGTGAGCTCGTTTACGCAAACCATAAACTGACTTACGCTTGTGTTGTAAGAGAATATCTCAATGTCGCTCTCAACCTTTTTGATGGTTTTGTGGAGTGCTTTGAGTTCTGCTTCAACGGGCTGTGCGTCAGAAACTTCAAAATCACCATTTGCGTTAAAGAACAATCTCCAGAACTTATTTAAGAAACGATAAACGCCTTCGATACCGCCTGTATCCCACGGCTTAGACTGCTGAATAGGTCCGAGGAACATTTCGTAAAGTCGCAATGTATCAGCACCGTAACGTTCTACAATAGTGTCGGGATTAACAACGTTAAACATCGACTTGCTCATCTTTTCGATGGCGCTACCGCAGATATATTTGCCGTCTTCAAGCACAAACTGAGCATCGGCAAATTCAGGTCGCCATTGTTTAAACGCTTCTAAATCAAGAATATCGTTTTTCACAATGTTAACATCAACGTGAATTTCTTGAGTGTCGAAATCGTCTTTTAATCCGTAAGAAACATATTGGTTTGTGCCTTTGATACGGTAAACAAACTTGCTCTGTCCCTGAATCATACCTTGGTTAACGAGTTTTTTGAAAGGCTCGTCTTTGCAAACAACACCAAGGTCGAAAAGAAACTTGTTCCAGAAACGTGAATATATAAGGTGTCCCACAGCATGTTCGGTGCCTCCGATGTAGAGGTCTACATCTTGCCAATACTCGTTAGACTCTTTCGACACAAGAGCGTTGTTGTTATCGGGGTCCATATACCTTAAATAATATGCCGACGAACCTGCGAAACCGGGCATTGTGCTTGTTTCGTAGGGATAGCCCTCGGGAGTTTTCCAATTGGCAGCACGGCTCAAAGGAGGTTCGCCATCTTCGGTGGGCAAGAACGAATCAATTTCGGGTAATTCCAATGGAAGTTTTGTAATATCAAGTGTTTGCACACGGCCATCTTTGTAATAAACGGGGAAAGGTTCGCCCCAATAACGCTGACGGCTAAAAATTGCATCGCGCAGACGATAGTTGATTTTGCGGTTTCCAATTCCAAGTTTTTCCACCTCATTGATAGCGGCTTGTTTGGCTTCAAGCACATTCATGCCGTTAAACATTCCGCTGTTCATCATTATGCCTTCCTTAGCGTCGTACGATTCGGTTGAAACGTCCGCGCCCTCAATCAAAGGAATTATGGGGAGGTCGAATTTCTTAGCAAAAGCATAGTCGCGGCTGTCGTGAGCAGGCACAGCCATAATAGCTCCCGTACCGTAACCAACTAATACATAATCGCTTATCCAAATAGGAATTTGCGAGCCGGTAAAAGGGTTGATGGCGTAAGCACCTGTAAACTGACCTGTAACAGAGTGAGTGTCGCTCATACGTTCGCGTTCGGTACGTTTTCCGGCATCGGCGCGATATTGCTGAACAGCATCGCGGTATTCTGCAGTTGTAACTTGGTCAACATACTCGCTTTCAGGAGCTAACACCATAAATGTAACGCCATAAACTGTATCGGGACGAGTAGTGAAAATCTTCATCTTAACTTCGCTATCGGCAATGTCGAAAAACATTTCACACCCCTCGCTACGACCAATCCAGTTGCGCTGCATCTCTTTGAGCGAATCTGTCCAATCAATGCGGTCGAGACCTTCGAGCAAGCGTTCTGCGTAAGCCGAAACTCTCAAAAGCCATTGAACCATAGGTTTTTGCACTACGGGATAACCACCACGTACCGAAAGACCCTCTTTCACCTCATCGTTGGCAAGCACTGTTCCAAGTTTAGGACACCAGTTAACCATAGTTTTGGCACGATATGCAAGGCGGTAAGCATCAATTACTTCTGCCTTTTCGCCATCGCTCAATCCGTTCCAAACCTCAGCAGGGAAAACTGGAACTTCGCTGTGAGCAGCGTTAACTTTCTGATTGCCATTACGTTCAAATTCGGCGGTAAGAGTGGCGATAGGCTCAGCCTTCTGTGTATCGTTGTTGTACCAATGGTGGTACATTTGAAGGAAAGCCCATTGAGTCCATTTATAATATTTAGGATCGCAAGTGCGGAGTTCGCGACTCCAATCGTAAGAGAAACCAATTTTTTTCAACTGCGAACGGTAGCGCGAAATATTGTTTTCGGTGGTAACTGCTGGATGTTGACCCGTTTGAATTGCATATTGCTCGGCAGGAAGGCCAAAAGCGTCGTAGCCCATCGGGTGAAGCACATTAAAACCTTTGAGCCTTTTGTAACGGCTGTAAATATCTGATGCAATGTAACCTAAGGGGTGTCCTACGTGCAGACCTGCTCCCGAAGGATAAGGGAACATATCAAGTACGTAATACTTAGGACGTTCCGATTTGTTTGAGACGGTAAAAGTACCGTTCTCGTCCCAATACTTTTGCCAATATGCCTCAATTTCGCGATGATTGTATTCCATTGTAGTTTAAAATCTGTTACAACTAATTGATTTGTTAATTTCGGCAAAGTTAAAAGTTTTTTTTAATAAGTGTAACAAATAGTGTGGATATATTTTTATTAAGATTTGGTTAAGACCAAAAAATAGTTTACAACGGCATACCTTTCTTCTTACGATATACTATCAAAACAACAACAAACGCCCACATCAAAACAGCAAGCAATCTTTTTAAAGAGTTGAAACTTTGCGAGGTTTTGTTCTGATATTGTAATTCCACAGTATGTTTTCCAGCAGGAATTTCTGCGCCCGACATACCAAAATCGCATATTTTCAAATCCTTAACTTCGCCATCAAGTGTAAAAGTCCAGTTGACATCGTATGGAATGGTTAGCACCAGAAATTTATCCTTAGAAACATTCAAGTTGCCCTTTATATTATCCTGTTTAAAATAGGTAATTTCAAGAGGTTCGCTATTGGCATAATTATACAACGAATCGAACATAGGTGTAGTAAATTGTTCAACAGGTGTAATTACGTTTCGGTCGTTAATATCAAGACGGGTAAAATGTGTAGTATCTATCTGTGAATCATCTTCATACACAAACGATGCTAAAAGAGCCTCGTTAGCCATAAAACTATTGATAGATGTGTGATAAATGTTTTGTGCCAACATCATCCAAGCTACACCGGGAGACGCATCACGAATTGCCATATAAAGGCTGTCGGCATCGGAGTATTCACTGCCTATAAGTTTGCGCAAACGCTCAACAACATCAAACTTCTGCGCAGGTTGAACGCCCATATAATCGAGTGTGGCGGAAGCGCTTACTACTGAATTATTGTCGATGCGAAACTTTATAAGTTTCTTAAAATCAGAGGCTTTAATATAACGATCAACTGTAAATCCAAGCGGCAGACATTTATCAATTTTAAAAACGTGTATACCGTTTACTGTGTCGTATGGCTGACAGATGGGAATATGAGCCATAAGTGTATCTGTTTTAGTAAGATAGTATTTAATGCCAGCAAAAGATAAGCAAAGAGGATCGCGACCAATGCCCGAAAGCCAACGTGTTTCGGATTCGATATGAGGAGCAATGTGTCCCGTGTTACTCAAGAACTTAACATAATTAGGTTGGTTAAACGAATTGTAATTCTTGGTGCCAAAATAGCCAATAGCTTTAGCCTCGTTGAGGTTTGAGTGTATCTGACGCGAAGACTTGTAATCTTTTTCCATACGATAAAACTTCGTAGTATCGGTCTGTTTTAACTTGGCAACTATCTGTTCTGTTCCATCGAAAATGCCGTTGCGGTTAAGGTCAAACTCAATTTTAGATACAGTGTCGCGTCCGTCGAAACTCGAATATGTGATAAACGAAACCTCTATTAAAACAAGCACAACCTGCACAATTTTAAACATTTGCCTATTGGTAGTGTTTGCGCTCCACAACAGCACTGCGGCGTGAATCACCAAAAATGCGATTGCAAAATATACCACATTTGCTTTGTAAGTGGGGTTATTCACCATCAAATCACTATTGGCTGCTCCGTAAAGTGCTATTACACAAACAACAAGCGATCCTGCAAGCACTGGCACATTCACACGTTTGAGGTTTTCTATAAGCGATAAAGACTGCGCCGCCACAAATATCATTGCAAAGGTTATAAAAAAGTCGATTCCGTAGCGGTAATAGTCGCCGGCATAGAGCACGATGGCACGGCGAAGGGGCGGAAAAATCAGTACAGCAGCCCAAAACGCTATAAAACAGCCGTATGCAATTTGTTTGCGGCGATTGAGATATTGAAAAATCTGCGGCAAAAGCAGCAAAGTAATTAAGCCAGAATAAATTGCGGGTGCTTCAAGAAAATTGTTCCACTCGCCCATTGAAAAATCACAACCGGGAATATCATTAGCAAAAAGCCTGAGAATGGTGGTGATACCCATAGTTTTTTCAACCAAAAGGTTTGACGGAGCTGTGGTTTCAAAGCCCACTCCGCCCGCATACCTTGGGGTGTTGAGACTAACTATCAAGCTGTTGATTAAATCGGGCAACGCCACAGCCATTCCCAACAAGCCAAGCACAAATATCCAAAGACAGGTGCGGAATATTGTCTTAAAGTTTGCCTTCATTACCACAAACCTCATTATCATATAGATAGCCAAAAATAGCGATGCCAAATACAAGAAGTATGGCGAACCTGCAAACTGAAGTACTGCAAAGGGGAAGAAATATGGTCGGCGTTTTACCAAAAGTTGCTCAAAGGCAAACAGATAGAATGCCATACTGAATCCAAAAGATTCGATACGCCAAATAGAAAGCACCACTATGCTTCCCGAAAATGCCATCAAAAGCGAACCAATTGTAGAGGCGTATTTACTTACATTTAAAGTTCTGAGCCACAAGAATGTAAACAACGCAGTACCCAAAAACGAAGTAAAAAACTGATAGTAGAAATTCTCTACCGAACTTGCTCCTGCGTCAACAGGCAAAAAAAGATACACAAACTGCCTTACCCAACCAAGCACATACGAAATAGGCTCAACGTTAAAAGATCCGCTGCCTAAACCGTCGCCCATACCAGCAGTAAACGAATATGCGGTGGAGATTCCTTCATTAGCATAACGCTCTGACTGAATGGCTCCTACCATCTGCAAACAGCACGAATCATCTGCCAATCCAGTAAAATAATAAAGGTATTCGCCAGAGAAAAAGCCATACATCGACAACAATCCCGCCAATACCACCAAAAAAATCACCGCTATTATAGGGTGCTTTACTATAAAATTTTTTATATTTGCTATCACAATTATGCTTGGTTTGAGTTATACAAATTGAGCACGTAAAATTACAAAATTTTTTTAGAACAAAAAAATGGAACCTATTCCTTACAACAAGCCGTTTCTTTGCGGCAACGAAATAAAATATATCCGCGAGGCTGTAAAAAGCGGCAAAATATCGGGCAACGGTGCTTTTACCCAAAAATGCCAACGTTTTTTTGAAGACAAGTACGGTTTTGGCAAGTGTTTGATGACATCAAGTTGCACCGACGCGCTCGAAATGGCAGCGATACTCTCTGGCGTGGGCGAAGGCGACGAGGTGATAATGCCCTCATACACATTTGTTTCCACGGCGTTGGCGTTTGCCCGTCAAAATGCCACAATTGTTTTTGCCGACAGTCGCGATGATAATCCCAATATAGATGAAAATCAGATAGAATCGCTAATTACACCGCGCACAAAGGTGATTGTGGCTGTGCATTACGCCGGATTTTGCTGCAATATGGACAAGATTTGCGAAATTGCCCGCCATCGCAACCTTATTTTAATAGAAGACGCCGCGCAAGCATTTGATTCTTACTACAATGAACGTCCGGCGGGCAGTTTCGGCGCAATGGCAACTTTCTCGTTTCACGAAACCAAAAACATTATTTCGGGCGAGGGCGGAATGTTGGCTATCAACGACCCGAAACTATTTTCGCGTGCCGAGATTATTTGGGAAAAGGGAACTAACCGTGCCGATTTTTCGCGTGGCAAAGTAAGTAAGTATCAATGGGTTGATATTGGTAGTTCGTTTCTACCATCGGAATTGATTTCAGCGTTTCTTTATGCCCAAATCGAAAAATCAGGTCAAATTCAGTTGAAACGCCTCAAACTTTGGAATCTATATTACAAACTTCTTAAACCTTTGGAAGACAAGGGCTATATTTCGCTACCTCACCATTCGTCGGAATCGTCGGGCAACGGACACATATTTTATATAGTGTGCAAAAACGCCAAACAGCGCAAAAAGATAGCCGATTATCTCGGTGAAAAACAGATTCTTGCCGTAACGCACTACTTGGGATTACACAAAAGTCCGTATTTTAAAGAGCGTTACACCGGCGCACCACTCCGCAACTGCGACAGATACGAGGACACTCTGCTGAGGCTTCCGCTTTATTACGAAATGCGTTTAGAGGATGTAAAATATGTTTGCAGCACTTTGGGAGATATACTCGACTACCTGAATGTGAAATAGAGTATCCTACAATCCATCAACCATAACAAACGCTGCCCAATTTTGTGGTTCGGGATAGCGTTGACGAGTGATGTTTTGTGCCGAAACAAAGGCGGCACGTTTGGATTGTCCGGCGGTAAGGTTTTTGAAAAACTCGGTCATAAGCAGCTGCGTGGCTGAGTCAGAAACATCCCAAAGACTCATCACAATGGTTTGCGCACCAGCTTTTTTAAATCCACGTTGAAGTCCAAAAACTCCTTCGCCTGTGATTTCGCCAAGTCCCGACTTGCAAGCCGATAGCACCACCAAATCAAGTCCTCGGAAATCAAGACGTGATATTTCGCGAGCAGTAAGTATACCGTCGTCAAAGCCTTCGGGTATAATGCTGTTTTTCAACGGGTCGAGAGCTGTATTTGCTCCGGCAAAGAGTAATCCGCTGTAAGTGAGCGAACGGTCTTCGCTGCTCTGAGTTGCCATCAACGACGAAGGCATCAAATCTGCCACAAAATCAGACTTATAGAAACCGTGCGTGCCAATGTGAAGTATCTTTAATCTACTGCCTGATAGTTTTTTGAAACTATCTTCAGTGGCGGTGCGACCCGATTGCTCGCTAACAGTGTAGTTGGCATTGCGTAAATATTTGGCAATGGTTTCTGATTCTATTTTTGAGCCACGTAGAAATCCTGCCACAGCACCTCGAAGAGTATCGCGACTATCGATAAGATTTAGCCAATCTTCGTTAGAAAAATCGTATTCAATTCCACCGTATGTGGCAGCCTTGCGGTCGGGGTTAATTTGCTGTTCGATAGCGATTTCGCGCGTTGACGATAGACGGTAGGCATCGTATTGTTCGGCAAAAATGGTTCCTTTTTCGGTGCGAAGATATTCGATAGCGATATTGTGAAAACGTCCTGCAGGCGAAAAATAAACGTTTTTTACACCTTGAAGATATTTTTCCAATGGTTTCCACACAAGGTTGTAAAGTTTGGAAGTGGTGTAATATTCTGATTTTTTTACGTTCCACATATCCGATTGTTTAAAAAGCGTTACCACTTGGGGAGTGTCCATACCTTTTTTAAGCACAAAAGCCATAAAGATACGCTCTTTGTTAGCGTCTTTACATTCGGCAAATTCTATGGCTAAATCGTTATTCTTCAAGTGTTTTTGTATTTCTCTATAATCAATCGAAAGGTTGTGAGTATAGTTACCCAAATTACTCGACGACAGCACCAGAGCTCTTTCTTCAGCTTCGATTGCATTGGCAAGCGAATCGGCATTCATTGTGCGTTCAAGTATATTGGTTTTCAGAAGGTTGTCGAGCAAGCCACGATTTTGACGTATCTTATAATAACGTCTCAAAAGTGTGCTGTCGGTGCTCTGTTGCAATATTTTTTGAATTTCGAGTTCGGTATTTAGCAGCAAACCTTTGGAAAAAACTTGCGAATTGTAAGCTAAAACCGCCGCCTCCCCTCCCATCGAGAGCGAATCAGCCAATGGCGATAGTTTATAAACAGCGTAAGGAAGGTCGAGCACAAAAAATTCGGCATATTTATTCCAAAAATCTGTACGCTCTTTATAGGTCATCAACAGAAAGTTTTTGAGTATAAACGCTTTAATGCGATCGTAAGCCTCGCTGTAATAATCTGCCGATTTGGCATAATTACCCGCATAAAGATTGATTTGAGCCAATTTGCTGAGCGATATGGCATAATCGGGATGGTTTTCGCCCCAAACGTTCTTTCTGATTTGCAGCGACTTATGCTCAAGGTCAATAGCCTCAGGATATTGTTTAAGTTTGTAATTATATTCGGCAAGATTGCCCAACACAGCAGCGTAATTGGCGTGCTGCTCGCCATAAATATTTTTTTCAATAGAAGATGCGCGGGTGGCAAGTCGAATAGCGTATTTATAATTGCCTGCCTGCGCATAATATGATGAAAGGTTGATTAACGCACCCGAATAGTCGGGATGGTTGTCGCCAAAATTGTTTTCAAAAATTTGCAACGCCTTAAGTCCCAATTGAATAGCCTCGGCAGTGTCGCCAAGTACGCATTTAAAACCAGCAAGAGTTTTTAAAGATATGGCATAATGCGGATGCTGTTCGCCCAAAATAGTTTTGCGAAGTTGCGTGGCGCGGGTTTCGAGTTTTACAGCCTCGCGATAGTTGCCTATGGTGTAATAATATCCCGCAAGATTGTGTAGCGAAAGCGCATAATCGGGATGAGTTTCACCCAAAACCTTGCCTATCGACTCCAAAGCAAATTTTTCAAGTCTGATTGCCTCGGTGTAATTACCTGAATATAAATTATAATAGGCAAGATTTTCTAAATAATAAAAGTAGTAAGGATGGTCGTCGCCCAAGATATTTTTAGCCGCTTCGATAGCTGATGTTACCAATTTTATCGCGTCGTCATGGTTACCCAATGCAAAATAATACGAAGCAAGGTTTCCCAACGCCATTACATAATTGTCGCCACGATAGTTGAGCCGTTGGCGCACCTCTAATGTGTATGCCTGAATGTCGGCGGCAGAGATAAATTTGCCAAGTTCGCATAAAAACAAGGCGCAGTTTTCCATCGCGCTCAAATACTCTTCGTGCTCGGCACCGTAAACTGTTTTGCAAAGTTGCGCGGCATATTCGCCTACACGGAGGGCTTCGGAATAATTGCCGTTATAATAATGATACTCTGCAAGTTTGCCTACCGATTTGGCATATAGCGGACTTTTTTCGCCCGCACCTTGTTTATAAAGATCAGATGCCAACGTTCCAAGCCTTACCGCTTCGGGATAGTTAACAGTATCTATATTATAATCAGCAAGTTTCTCATAATTCGATGCTTCTGCTAAAAGCGCTTTGCGTTGTTTTTTAGATGTTTGTGCCGACACTGCAAACGGCAATATCAGCAGCATTATCACAATTATTTGCTTCATTGGCGATGTATAGTAAAACGACAAAAACACTTAGTTAATTACTTATATTACAAAATGTAACAAATAGTCAATTAACTAAGTGCTTTAAATAGAGAAATGGTATTATATCAGCGGTATATTAGCCTGTTTGCACTCTTGGCGCATTTCGTCGCTCCAAAGCGATGATTGGATTTCGCCGATGTGAGCCTTTTTGAGGAAAAACATACAAAGACGACTCTGTCCGATGCCGCCACCGATTGATTCGGGCAATGTGCCGTCCAATAGGCGTTTGTGGAAATAGAGATCTTTGCGCTCGTTTTTGCCTTCGATTTCAAGTTGGCGCAAAAGTGCCTCTTTGTCAACGCGTACACCCATCGACGAAAGTTCAAACGAACGACCGAGAATATCGTTCCAAACAAGGATGTCGCCGTTTAAACCCTTGAAACCGTCGGAGTTAGGAGTGCTCCAATCGTCGTAGTCGGGAGCGCGGCCATCGTGTTTTTCGCCGTCGGAGAGTTTGCCGCCAATGCCCATAATAAACACAGCCTTGTGTTCGCGGCAGATGGCGTCTTCGCGCTCGTGAGGTGTAAGGTTGGGGTATTTTTTGCACAATTCCTCGGCGCTTACAAAGAAAATATCTTCGGGCAGCGAGGGTTTAATCTGCGGAAACATCTCGTACACAACGTATTCGGTTTTTATCATTACAGAATAGATGCGTTTAACGATGTTTTTTAGAAAATCTATGTTACGGTCTTTGGGTTCGATATGGCGTTCCCAATCCCATTGGTCTACATAGAGCGAATGGAGGTTGTCGAGTTCCTCATCGGGACGGATGGCGTTCATATCGGTGTAGATTCCGTAGCCGCTCTCGATATTATAGTCGGCGAGGGTCAGGCGTTTCCACTTGGCAAGCGAATGAACCACTTCGGCTTTTTGGTCGCCAAAATCCTTGATAGGGAACGTTACAGGACGCTCCACGCCGTTGAGGTCGTCGTTGATGCCGGTTCCCTTCAACACAAACAGGGGCGCGGTAACACGGCGAAGTTTAAGTTCTGCCGAAAGGCTGCTCTCAAAAAAATCCTTGATTCTCTTGATACCCAACTCGGTTTGTTTCAAATCGAGAATGGGTTTGTAATGTTCGGGTTTGATAAGTTTTCCCATAATTGCATAAAAAATTTTGTCGCCGTAAAAATAGGCATTCGGCGATTAAAAACAAAAAAAATTATTTTCTCTTCTTTGGCGATTAAGAAAATCACGTAAAGCGGATAAAAAAATCTTGCTACCTTTGCAATCGCAAACCAAACGCGTTACAATATGTCAGAAACTTACATTCAATACCCCGAAATGATGTCGGGACGAAAAATTCTCTATGTTCACGGATTTGCCTCGTCGGGCGCAAGCGGAACTGCCAAAAGCCTCCGAATACTTTTGCCTAACGCCGAGGTGATTTCACCCGACCTGCCCGTAAGTCCGCTCAAAGAGATGGAACTGCTCCGCAATATCTGCGAAACCCAAAAGCCCGACCTTATTATCGGCACTTCGATGGGTGGACTTTATACCGAGCAACTTTATGGTTTTAACCGCATTTTGGTGAATCCCGCGTTTCAAATCGGCGAAACCCTCAAAACTCTCCACGGTATGGGCAAGCAAAAATGGCTCAACCCTCGCGAGGATGGCGAAACCGAATTTTGGATTACACAAACCGAGGTGGACGAGTTTAAACAGGTGATGGCTAATAGTTTCTCGCAAATCAATGTGGAGGAGCACCGCAATCTTGTTTACGGACTTTTTGGCGATAAAGACCCTCTTGTGCATACTCACGACATTTTTGCAGCGCATTATATGAATGCAATTTGGTTTGACGGAGAACACCGGCTCAATGATTCTATCTTGCTCAATTCGGTGATTCCAGTTATACATTGGATCGATGACAAACTCAACAACCGTCAGCGGCCTATCCTCTATATCGACCTCGACGAAACACTCGTAGACTATCACAACGGCATCCACAAATGCACCGAGGCGGAGTTGAAACAATACGAGGGACGTATTTGGGATATTCCGGGTTATTTTTCGAGGCTTGAACCTATGCCGAGCGCAGTTAAGGCGTTTCGACAACTTTCGCTCAAATACGACACCTATATATTATCGTCGGCACCGTGGGGCAATCCATCGTCGTGGACCGACAAGATGCTTTGGGTGCAAAAATGGCTCGGCGTGCCAGCATTCCGCCGCCTGATACTATCGCACCACAAAAACCTCAACTACGGCGACTACCTCATCGACGACCGCATCCACAACGGTGCCAAAGACTTTATGGGCGCATTTCTCCAATTCGGCGAAGCCCCCTACAAAACTTGGGACGATGTGTTGGAGTTTTTTAGTCATATCGAGGGGTGAGTAATTATCGCTTGTTTTTTGAGAATCTTTTTCTAATTTTGCAGCACCTTAATGCGGGAATAGCTTAGTGGCAGTAGCAACGGAAAATTCTTAAACTTTGTTTTAAAAGTTTTCAGAAAGTTAGTTGCGTAAATCTCCAATGGTTAGAGCACACACGGTCGGTCATTAATTAATATGGTGTGAAGACACGAGTTCGAATCTTGTTTCCCGCTCTTTTTTTCTTTTCACCTTTCATATTTTATAGTTTATTTGTAAATTAACGCATCTTGCCGAGACCTTGCCTTGAAGATAGAGCCAAGTTTTTTACACTGCGTAAGTGTCTGCAAGATATTTCAAAAAAGAATCGCTGATATTGTCCATTTCATTTTTGTCATAGATATAAAGCAAAGAGATATTAATATCGTTTTCTTTTGATTCCAACACGTTGACAACCATTGTTATAACCCTTGCGCCACCGCTCTTGCCCTTGCCTTTTGAACTTATTTGCATGCGAACCTTCCTCATTCCGTGTCCGGGACTTGCCCCGAGATAAGGATTTTCAAGTAGTTCTTGTTCAAAAGCCTTCAAATCGTCCACAAAGGACTTGTATTTTTTTTTGAGTTTTTTTGCACTTTCCTTGAATTCAACTGAAACTTCTTTGATTCTGTTCATGCTCCTTTCTCCAACTCTTTCAGAAAATCATCATAATTCTGCATTGTTGACTTGCCTTCTTGCGACTCCTTAAACGCCCTCATTGCATTGCTAATCCCTTGCGCAATCTTTTGGTCTCGTTTGGTATAGTTAGACGGCAAGGGTACACGTTCACCGTTGGGCGCAGTGATATACAACGGCTCTTTTTTGAGTAGGCTGTTGACGTATTTTGCGATGCTTTCGATTAGTTCATCGCTGTCTATCGACATTATTTTGTGTATAAGAGATTCGCGATTTCTCTCCAATGTCATTGTTGCTTCCATAATAAATTCTTTTAGATTGACATGGCAAATATAAAAGTTTTTCGGGGCGCATACAAATGTAAAAGTAATTTTTTCACAAGTGGAAATAAGAATATAACGAAATCGGTTAATAGTCAGAATAATACATAACATGCGCGTCAAAAGTGGGTTGCAAAACACACCAGCAATAGTTTGTGGAAAGAAAAAATATTTCTAACTTTGCGACACTTAAATGCGGGAATAGCTTAGTGGCAGAGCATTATTCTGCCAATGGTTAGAGCACACACGGTTGGTCATTAATTATTATTGTGTGAAGACACGAGTTCGAATCTTGTTTCCCGCTCTTTTTTTCCCCTTTCTTATATTAAAATTACTATCAATTATATTGCGATAGTTGCTCCGTAACTCTAAAAAAAACATAGTTACGGAGCAAGTATCGCCGATACATACTCCGTAAGTCCTAAAAAAAATGAGTTACGGAGCAAGTATCGCTTGTTTTTTTGGAAATGATTTTGTATATTTGCGGCAACTAATTGATTGAAACTATGGCGCAAAACTACATTATAATAGGTCGCAAGGAAGAACAGGCACTCTTCAAAAACTATTTGGATAGTTCCAAAGCCGAACTCATCGCTGTATATGGACGCAGACGAGTAGGCAAAACTTATCTCATTAAAAGTTATTTCAAAGAGAAATTCGACTTTGCTCTTTCGGGTTTGTACAACGTTACAAAAACGGTGCAACTAACTCAATTTCAAAAAAAGTTGGAAGAGTATTCGGGTAATGCTGTTAAACGTCCAAAAGATTGGTTTGAAGCCTTCGACCTTTTGTCAAAATATTTAGACACTCTAAAAAAAGACAAAATCATCGTTTTCCTTGACGAAATTCCGTGGTTAGACACACCCAAAAGCAATTTTTTGGCGGCATTCAGTCAGTTTTGGAACGATTGGGCGTCAATGAAACCCAATTTCAAACTCTTTGTCTGCGGCTCGGCTACCACGTGGATGCTTTCAAAATTCATAGGCGACAAGGGCGGAATTTACGGACGTGTAAGCCGCTCGATTTGGCTCCGTCCATTCACGCTTTTAGAAACCCAAAAATTCCTAAAAGAAATCAAAGGCATCGACCTCAACCAAAAACAAGTATTGAGCATTTATATGGTTTTGGGCGGAATACCGTACTATTTGGATATGTTAGTAAAGGGCAAACCGTTGGATGTGAATATCGACGAATTGTTGTTTCAGGAGGGTGCTCCGTTGCGTCCTGAATTTGATTTCCTGTTTCGGTCGTTGTTTCTCAATTCCAAAATATACCGCTCAGTGGTAACAGCATTGTCGCAAAAATTAAAAGGCCTTACTCGTCAAGAACTTATAGAAATTCTCAAAATCAAAGAAGGCGGAATGTTGACCGAGGCGTTGGAAAACCTTGCAAAATGCGATTTTATCCGCAAATATTCAGCAATAGGTAAGACCGAAAGAGATGCTATGTATCAATTAACCGACTTGTTTTCATTGTTTTATCTCAAATTTATATCTGCCGACAACGGTCAGGAACAGCATTTTTGGACTAAAATGTCAGGTAAGCCACAAATGATTGCGTGGAGTGGTTATGCTTTTGAACAAGTGTGCCTAAATCACACCGAGCAAATAAAGAAGTCGCTCGGTATCAGCGGTATGGTAAGCAATATTTATTCGTGGAGTTGCCGTCCGTTTACCGACAAAAACGGTGCAGAATGGCAAGGTGGACAGGTGGATCTTGTAATCGACCGTGCCGACGGAGTAATCAATCTTTGCGAAATCAAATATGTGTCGGGCAAATACGCCATTGACACTCAATACGCTGAACATCTGAGAGAACGTGCATCACTTTTTAGCGTTGTTACCAAAACCTCCAAAGCCATACATCACACATTCATAACTACTTACGGCATTAAACAAAACCAAAATAGCGACATCGTGCAGTCGGAGGTAACAGCGGAAGGTTTATTTGAGTAACAACACTTACTCCACTTTTTCTCATCCCCAATCCTAATTATCCCCTCCTAAAATTTACCTACTTTTGGTGATTGTGTACTTTTTTATCTGCCTGTAATTTTGCGGTGTTTTAAATTAACAGACAGAAATGAACAAACTAAAACTTTTGTTTTTTGCGGCTTTATTATTCTCTTTTAGCGCAAAAGCCCAAGACGATGATTCTACTTTTCAAAAAATCCGAGTAGGCAGTTATGGCGAAATTCTTGGTTCGTGGCAAAATTATGGATTAAACCGTTGGACAGGTTCGCCTAAGGGCAATTCTGAGATAAATCACGCACAGATTTCGATTCCCCGTTTTGTGTTGGCGATTGACTATAAATTTAATCCCAAATGGATTCTCGGGGCAGAAATTGAGTTTGAGGCAGGCGGCACAGGCACTGCAATGGAGATGGAAGCCGGTAGCGGAAGCGAAAACGGCGAATACGAAACCGAAATGGAAAAGGGCGGCGAGGTGGCTCTCGAACAATTCCACATCACTCGCAAAATTGTGGACGCTTTTAATATTAAGGTGGGACATATTGTTCTGCCAGTGGGACTTACCAACGCTCACCACGAACCAATCAATTTTTACACTACATTCCGTCCCGAAGGCGCAACTACCATTATGCCTTGCACTTGGCACGAAACAGGTATTGAGTTTTTCGGCTCGTTTGGCGGTGGATTTGCAAAATTTGACTATCAGGCGCAGATTGTGGCAGGTCAAAACCCTCTCGGTTTCAGCCGTTACAATTGGATAAAGGGCGGCAAACAAGGATTATTTGAGGCAGATAACTTTACCCGTCCGGCTTACGTTTTGCGACTTGATTACAACGGTTTGCCCGGACTAAGACTCGGATACTCAATGTATTACTGCCACGATGCAGGCAAAAATTGCGACCGTTTGAATACTTTCAACAGCAATGACCCTATCAATATTTCAATATATTCTGTTGACGCTCAATACAAAAACAAATTTTTAACATTCCGAGGAAGTTTTCTCAGCGGTAATCTCACCGAGGTGCTGTTTATCGACAAAACCATACGCACATACTCCAACAAATCGGGTTACAGCCGCACACCAAACGTTGCCAAAAATGCGCTGAACTACAATTTTGAACTTGGCGTTAATTTAAAAAATACTTTCAATGGCGGCGACAAATTTCCTAACATTCAACCATTTGCCCATTACGAATATTATAATCCGCAAGAAAAAGGCGAGCAACTCCAACTTATGGACGACCGTTGCCAAGTGAACTATTGGGCGTGGGGTTTGAACTATTTCGCCCTTCCCAACCTTGTAATCAAGGCGGATTACACATACCGAAAAATAGGTACTGACGAGATGTTTAAAAACACCAAATCTTCTTTCAACAACGAAAACGAATTCTGCATTGCCATTGCATACGTGGGATGGTTTTGGCAGAAGTAATTTATAATTCATAATTCGTAATTAATTAAAACACAATATAAAATGAAAAAAAGAGCATTATTCGCAGCCGGACTTTTAGCGTTCGGCGCAGCAACATTCACCGCCTGCAAAGACGATGATGAAGAACCATTAGCCAATATCTCTGAAAACGAGGCTGTTAACACTGAGTACAACTCTTCGTACGCAAAACAGTGGGGCAACTATATGCGCGTAGTGGCAACCCTCTTGAAGACCGACTCAGACAACCTCTACAATTATTGGAACACCGCATACGACGGCGGCGACAGTTACGCAAAACGCTTCCTCGGATACACCGGAGCTGGTTTTCAATCGTCGAAAGACTGTGTAGAACAGATTATTGACGGTTGTGTAGACATTGCCGGCGAGGTTGGCGACTCAAAAATCAAGGGTCCTGTTGACACTTGGAACAGCGGCAAACACGACGATGCAGTTCTCCAAGTAGAATCTTGGTTTTCGTGGCACTCTCGTGTCGATTTTTCTAACAACATTGCCTCTATCAAAAATGCATACTACGGTTCGCTCGACGGCGTGGTAAATGCAAATTCTATCTCAAAGGTTATCAACGGTAAAAACGCTGAACTTGATGCTAAGGTGATTGCAGCCATCAAAGGTGCTCAGGATGCTATTTTAGCAATTCCTCAACCTTTCCGCAACAATCTTGGTAGTAACGAGGCTCAGGCTGCTATCGAGGCTTGCGGCGAACTCAGCGAAGTGTTAGAAAAAGATTTGAAAGGTTACATCGACAACAATCTTGCCGATTACAATTGGGATGCCGTTCTTAATCAATATGTTAACGGTGTAATACTTCCCACATACAAAAGTCTTTCTGAAAAAAACACCGAACTTTACAACGCAGTAGTGGCTTTTGAGAAAAACCCCTCAAACGAAGCTTTCAGCAAATGTGCCGACGCTTGGCTTGCAGCCCGTACTCCTTGGGAATCGAGCGAGGCTTTCCTCTTTGGTCCTGTTGCCGACAAGGGTCTCGACCCCAATATGGATACTTGGCCTCTCGACCTTAGCGGTATCGTAAAAATCTTTAACACAGCATCTTGGGCTCAACTCGAATGGAGTGGCGATTACGAAGCTGAAAATGAAGACAATCCCGAAAAAACCACAGAACACGCTTCTGACATTGCCGCCGCTCAGGGTCTTCGTGGTTTCCACACTTTGGAATACTTGATTTTTAAAGACGGAAAGGCAAGAACAATTCACTAATAGTTGACATTTTTTTAAAGATTATTATAACGGTGGAGGCTTTGAGTCTCCTCCGTTTTTGTGCATTTATACAATGGATTTAATAACTAAAATAGCGATAACCTGCGTTGCGGCAGTCACTTTATCAGCCTGCGACAACGACGACGGCATCGAAATCGACGAATTTGAAATTCCCGAAGGTTTTTCACTTTCGGGGGGAACTTCTACGGTCTGCCTTTCGTCATCGTATGCGTTTGATACTCAGGCTAAATGGGTTTCGGGCAAATACACCTCGCGTTTCAACAATGGCGACAACCTTTACGACAATCCGCTTGCTTCGTCGCAAAGTCAGGGCGGCTTGGGACCCGTGTATGCGGGATATTCGTGCGGCAGTTGCCACAGAAACGCCGGACGCACCGAGCCTACCACGTGGAGCAACCTCGGCAGCGGAAACTTCGGTTTTTCGTCAATGCTGATTTACATCACACGAAAAAACGGTTCGTTTTTCCAAGATTATGGACGTGTGGTTCACGACAATGCGATTATGGGCGTGAAACCCGAAGGCAAACTCAAAGTGGACTGGAAATTTGAGGATTTTGAATTTCCCGACGGCGAAAAATACCAACTCGCCCGCCCCGAATACACTATCACCGAATGGTACGCCGATTCTATCGCCCCCGAAGACCTTTTCTGCACCGTCCGCATACCGCTCCGACACGTGGGAATGGGCTTGATGATGGCGATTGACCGCCATGAAATTGAGCAACTTGCAGCTCGCAGCAATTATCCCGAATACGGCATTTCAGGCAAGGCAAACTACATCAAGGAGCGCGGAAAACTCCAACTCGGTCTCTCTGGCAACAAGGCTCAGCACGCCGACCTTACCGTGGAACTCGGTTTTTCATCGGATATGGGCGCCACCAACAGCCGTTTCCCCGAGGAGATTTGCGAAGGTCAGGCTCAAATGGCTCAGGCAACGTCGGCGATGGGCATCACTTACCATCAGTTGGACGTTACGTCGCAGCAAATGGAAGATGTTGACCTCTATATGCAATGCCTTGGAGTGCCTGCCCGACGCAACGTCAACGACCCAGTGGTAAAGCGCGGCGAACAGATGTTTTACGCCGCAGGATGCCATCTGTGCCACGTTACAACGCTTCACACGCAGCCGCAAGGTTCTGTGCTATTGAATGGTACGCGGATTCCGTGGCTCGGCGGACAAACCATCCACCCGTATTCTGATTTCTTGCTTCACGATATGGGCAGCGAGATTATGGGCGTTGGACTTAACGATAATTATGTCAGCGGTTTAGCACGTGGCAACGAATGGCGCACCACCCCGCTTTGGGGCGTCGGCTTGCAAAAAATCGTCAACGGACACACCTATTTTCTCCACGATGGCCGCGCCCGCAATTTCACCGAAGCCATAATGTGGCACGGCGGCGAAGGCGAAGCCTCCAAAAACCTCTTTGCAAAAATGGATAAAAACGACAGAGAGGCATTGATAACATTTTTAGAATCACTTTAATAATGAATAACTTATCACCGAATATAACAAATTCAACTAAAAAAAAACATTAACTAATGCCGCAGGCGGCGACCAATTTAACCGATTAAAATACGGAAATTTTATTAGTTAAATTAGTAAAATTTAAAATTAACTTGTTGATTTTAAATTTATTAGAAATTAAAGATTAGTATCATTAGTTAAATTCGGTGAAAAAAAACATAAAGTATGAAAAAGATATTTTTGATAACAATACTATCCGCTGTAACGCTTTCAGTTTCAGCGCAGACCGAAGATACCGACAATGGCGTTGTGTCGCTTGCCGGACGTGAAGGTTTTTCGATTAAATCAAAGAAAGGCGACTTTGTTTTCAAGCCTTACACCTTGATTCAAACCGCCGGAAAATACAACTGGTACGACGACGAGGGTCTCGACAAGGCTTATAATCAAGACAATGTGATGAACTCGGGCTTTGCCATTCCGTATGCAATTCTTGGTTTCACAGGCAAGGTTTACGACAGAATTTCATTCAACCTCAGCATCAACGCTGCCGGCTCGGGCGGAGCACTTTTGCAACAGGCTTGGTTTGACGTAAAGGCCAACAACGCGCTCAGTTTCCGCGTTGGAAAATTCAAAACTCCCTACACCCACGCCTACCTCACCACTTTGGGCGAAACTCTTCTTCCCTGCGTGCCTACATCGTTGACATCGAGCGTGATACTGCCTCACGTTTTGAACGCCGTAAACCCCTCAATCGGCACAGGTTTCGACCTCGGCGTAATGGCTCACGGACTTGTGGCAAACAACAAATTTAGTTACGAAGCCGGCATTTTCAACGGCACTGGCGCGGGCGTCAACTCCGCCACCAAGACCCTCAGCGACGACATCAAGGGTCTTCCATCGCTTCTCTACGCAGGTAGAATTGCGGTAATGCCGTTTGGCTATATGCCTTCTACTCAGGGAAATCCCAACAATTTGAGCGACCAAAAGATGCTCATCGCACTCTCTGCCAACACCAACATCGAGAGCGAAAGCGAATCTACCAACGACAGCCGTTTTGGATTTGAGTTTGCATACATGAAAAACCGCCTCTACATCGCCGCCGAGGCATATATGATGCACATCGGATTTACCGACCGTCAAAAAATCGACGACACTTTCAACTATTTTGGCGGATACGTTCAGGCTGGATATTTTGTGGCTAATCAGTGGCAAGTGGCTGCACGTTACGACTTTATGGACCGCAACGCCACCGACAAGGACGGCATTATCAATATGCCCGCATTTGGTTTCAATTATTTCATCAAGGACACCAACCTCAAACTCCAAGCAATGTACCAGTACATGGGACGCACGGGACACGAAACGCAGCTCGACCGCGACAACGACGACCTCGGTCTCGCAACCCACTCTGTTACAGTAATGTTACAGTATGCTTTTTAATTTTTTCAACAACGAATTAAACGAATAAAACGAAAAAAATAATAAATATTATCTTAGATTATATAAGTATGAAATAGTATTCTTTTTAATTTGAAAAGTATTTGTTTAATTCGTTTAATTCGTTGTTAAAATAAAAAATAATAGAAA
>JAFPYT010000072.1 GCA_017394445.1 Bacteroidales bacterium
AAGTCCCCCCCGGGGTACAAAAAAGTGGTCGGTTGATCACTTTTTTTGTTTATGGCCATTACTTTTATCGATGTCTATTGGGAATGTTCTTTTGACGTTCGCCGCAGTTCATATTATTATAGGTTGTTGTTTAGGCTTTTCAAATACGGGTTAGGCGTTTGGGTTAATATGCCTTTCTTGAGTTGTTGTTTTATTGTTTGTGGTATAACTAATTTACAATTAGGTGTATATCGCGATTTCTTTTGGATAATACTTTTGTTGTCGCGATTTTGTGTCGAAAATACACAAAAGGGGTTGTTTCTGTCCATGTTTTTCGTGTGGAAATATAATAAGTGTGTAAAAAATACACATTTTTATTCTGCTGATAATTTGTGATTTAGAAGATATGTTTCGCATTTATATGCGATTTTTTTGTCGGAATGAAAAATATTATGTACTTTTGCGTCGAAAATACACAAACAATAATTCACTCTTATGGCTACAGAAAATAATAAAGAGAAGTATGTATATGATTACCCACATCCGGCGGTCACTACCGATTGCGTGGTGTTTGGTTTTGACGGGCGCGATTTAAAGGTATTGCTTATAAAACGCGGCATAGAGCCGTTTAAGGGTATGTGGGCGTTTCCGGGAGGTTTTATGCTTATGCATGAGACGGCAGAGGAGTGTGCAATCCGTGAACTGAAGGAAGAAACGGGTTTGGAATTGAAAAGTGTGAAGCAATTGGGTGCCTTTTCGGGCATTCATAGAGACCCCCGCGAACGGGTTGTTACAATAGCCTTTTATGCACTTGCCGCCAAGACAGTGATTAGGGGCGGCGACGATGCTGCCGATGCCTGTTGGTTTGCCATCGACGATATTCCCCAGCTTGCATTCGACCACGACTATATTCTCCGTCATGCAACGAAACGCATCCGTGAGGATATCCATTTTGAGCCTGTGGGTTTCGACTTGCTTGATGAAGAATTCAGTATGTCAGAGTTGCAACGTCTTTATGAGAGCATTCTGGGTGTTCATTTCGACCGCCGCAACTTCTATAAGAAAATGATGCAGACGGGAATACTGAAGGAGGTGACAGACGATAGCGAAGAGGCGGGGACAAGCGCTGTAGATGCGTTGTATGACCGAGGGGTCAATAAAAAGCAAAACACCTTTTATGGTGAACACAAAGAAATGCGCAACAGGAGTATAGACGAGTTGTTCGCCCCCCAAGGTGGAGCCGGGCATTCGTCAAATCAGGCAATACCGACTAATTCATTTTGTTATTGTGAGAACGCAATCTCCTTCCATGATGAAATGGAGAAACCACGTCCCTTGGGGCGTCCGGGCAAACGTTTCCGTTTTGACAAAGAAGGATATAATCGTATGAAAGAAAGTGGCAACTTCCGTCTCGAGTTTTAGTGAATTGAAATAATAACTCTTTAAATATTAAAGTATATGGAAAACAACAATCTTAAAACACAAGTGTTCAACCTGGTTATCCTCGACAAGAGTGGATCCATGACCTCTATTGCAAAAGCGGCTATTGAAGGTTTTAATGAAACGGTAGGCGGAATACGTTCCGCCCAAAAGCAATTTGCCGCCACACAGGAACACTATGTAAGCCTGCTTCCATTCTGTGCCTGCTCTATGGAGTATGTTTACGACTGCGTTCCGGTTGAGATGGTGGCGAACT
>JAFPYT010000073.1 GCA_017394445.1 Bacteroidales bacterium
AGAGATGGTAGACGCCGGCTGCGAATACTGCTTTATGGAAGTGAGCTCGCACTCAATTGTACAGAAACGAATCAGCGGACTCAATTTCCGCCTCGGCATATTCTCTAACATCACTCTCGACCACTTAGACTATCACAAAACATTCTTGGAGTATATCAAAGCCAAGAAATTGTTTTTCGACAACCTTCCGTCCACAGCCTTCGCCCTCACCAATGGCGACGACAAAAACGGTATGGTAATGGTGCAGAACACCAAGGCGCAGGTTAAGACCTACGGACTGAAAAACTTCTACAACTTCAACGCCACAGTTTTAGAAAGCAATTTTGAAGGTATGCTTCTCAATATCTGCGGCAAAGAGATGTGGACATTTCTTCCCGGACGGTTCAACGCCTACAATGTGCTTGCAGTATATAGCGCAGCCGTTCTTCTTGGGCAAGAACCCGAAGATGTGCTCACAGCTCTAAGCGCAATGCATTCGGTACGCGGACGTTTCGACATTGTAAACCTTGCAGGCATCACTGCAATTGTAGATTACGCACACACACCCGACGCACTCGAAAACGTACTCAAAACCATCGGACAGATACGCACCGCACCTCAAAAAATCATTACTGTGTGTGGCTGCGGAGGCGACCGCGACAAGAGCAAACGTCCCATTATGGCAAAAATCGCCGTTCAATATTCCGACAAGGTTATCCTCACATCCGACAATCCCCGAACCGAAAATCCAGAAGCAATTCTCGACGACATGTTCGCCGGATTAGATACTCCCGCATTGCAATCTGCAGCTATACGCATCACCGACCGCCGTTCTGCCATACAGACGGCATGTTTCACCGCTCAAAAAGGCGACATTATACTAATTGCAGGCAAAGGTCACGAAACCTATCAAGATGTTATGGGTGTAAAATCGCATTTTGATGATAAAGAAATAGTTACACAACAGTTAGAACTTTTAAATACAACCAAATAATGCTCTATTATCTCTTTAAATATCTACAAGAATGTGGCGTACCCGGCTCAGGATTGTTTAACTACATATCCTTCCGCTCAGGTATGGCTGTTATTACATCGCTTTTGATTACCCTGATTTTTGGCAAGCGGTTTATCAACTATATGCGCCGCCGTCAGATAGGCGAATCGGTACGCGACCTCTATCTCGACGGTCAGAAACAAAAAGCTGGCACTCCCACCATGGGCGGAATTATGATAATTGCAGCTATCATCATTCCTGTACTACTTTTTGCCGAATTGAGCAACACCTATATATTATTATTGCTCTTTACCACTATTTGGCTCGGCGCTGTAGGATTTGCCGACGATTATATAAAGGTGTTTAAGAAAAACAAAGACGGACTTTCAAGCCGCGCCAAACTTGCTGCACAGATATTTCTCGGCATAGTTATCGGACTTTCTATTTATCTTAGTCCCGACATTCTTGTGCGCGAAAACCCCACAATTTCTACCGAACAAGTAGAACAGTTTATCGAAGAAGACGGACTTTCGGAAACAACCATATCGCCCAACGATGTTAAGTCGCTCAAAACCACACTGCCTTTTGTAAAAGACAACGAGTTCGACTATTCAAAAATAGCATGGTTTGTAGATAGCAACCAATATCCATGGGTAGGATGGATTATTTTTATAGCCGTGGTAACATTCATTATCACAGCGGTATCCAACGGAGCCAATATGACCGACGGACTTGACGGACTTGCATCTGGCACATCGGCAGTGTCGGCGGCAACGCTTTTGGTGTTTGCCTATCTTTCGGGTAACGCCATATTTTCGCAATACCTAAAAATAATGTACCTGCCGGGCATTGGCGAACTTGTGGTATTTTCGTCAGCATTTATCGGTGCCACAATAGGTTTCCTTTGGTACAACGCATATCCGGCGCAAATATTTATGGGCGACACCGGCAGCCTTACCATCGGCGGCATAATAGCAGTGTTGGCAATACTCGTGCGCAAAGAGCTGCTCATACCCATATTCTGCGGCATATTCTTGATTGAAAACATCAGTGTAATGGCGCAAGTATGGTATTTTAAACGCACACTCAAAAAATACGGCTGCGGTATGCACCTATTCCTTATGGCACCGCTGCACCACCATTATCAAAAGAAAGGAATCCCCGAGCCCAAGATTGTGGCAAGGTTTATAATAGTGGCCATAATATTGGCAGTAATATCAGTTATAACATTAAAAATCAGATAGCAATGGCAAAAAAAATAGCAATACTTGGTGCAGGCGAAAGCGGAATAGGAGCCGCAATCTTGGCACAGAAAAAAGGTTTTGATGTATTTGTATCCGATTGTGGTAATATCAAAGAAAATTATATAGAGCAGTTGCAAAAATATAACATACCCTTTGAACAAGGACATCATACCGAAGAAAAAATACTATCATCAGATGAAGTAATCAAAAGTCCCGGTATTAAAAACAATGCTCCATTAATTCTCAAACTTGTAGGAAAAGGCATTCCCGTAATATCTGAGATAGAATTTGCCGCACGTTACACCAATGCAGTTAAAGTTTGCATTACAGGCAGCAACGGAAAAACAACTACAACAGAATTAATTTACAAGATTTTCAAGGACGCAGGACTTAATGTCGCCATCGCCGGAAACGTTGGCAAGAGTTTTGCACTACAAGTAGCTGAAAATGACTATGATTATTACGTAATAGAGCTTAGCAGTTTTCAACTCGACAATATGTACAAGTTTAAAGCCGAGGTGGCAATCTTGCTTAACGTAACGCCAGATCATCTCGACCGTTACGACTACAAGATGCAAAACTATACCGACTCTAAGTTTAGAATAACACAAAATCAAACACCCAACGACCTCTTTATCTACTGTGCCGACGACCCTATCACAGCCGAAGAGGTAAAAAAACGCACATTCCAACAAAAACTTGCGCCGTTTTCGCTTAAAAACGAACAAGTTCAAGGTTCCTACATAAATAACGGAAATATGATTATCAAACTTGAAAACAACGAGGCTGTAATATCAACAGCCGACTTCCAATTAGAAGGACAGCACAACATGTATAACAGCATGGCAGCGGGCATTGCGGCTATGGCTTGCAACATCCGCAGCAACTCTATACGCAAAAGCTTCGAAACTTTCAAAGGTCTCGAACACCGTCTCGAACATTTCCTTTCGGTGCGAGGGGTTGAATTTGTCAACGACTCAAAAGCTACCAACGTCAACTCTGTGTGGTACGCGCTCGAAAGCATCAAAACCAAAGTTATACTCATTCTCGGCGGAATCGACAAGGGCAACGACTATAGCGAGCTATTCGGCCTTGTAAAACAGAAGGTTAAAGCCATTGTAGCTCTCGGCGTTAACAATAAGCCAATCCACGACGCTTTTGACGGAATGGTAGAAGTTATCGACACCAAAAGTATGGAAAACTGCGTTAAAACATGTTTTCTGCTTGCCAACAAAGGCGACACAGTGCTTCTTTCGCCAGCGTGCGCAAGTTTCGACCTCTTTACCTGCTACGAAGACCGAGGCGAACAATTTAAAGAGTGCGTGCGCAACCTCTAACGTACATTTTTTTTAGGGCAACACTTGATGCCCATTACTCAAATACTCAAAAAAAACTCAAACTCAACGGCAAATGAAAAACATAAATTCTGGTATCCTAAAAGGAGACATAGTGATTTGGACGTGCTATATATTATTGTTGCTGACGTCTCTGATGTTTGTGCACAGTAATACCGGCGTCCTCGAATACCACCGCAACAGCTCGTTTGCACATTTTTTGATAACGCAATTCCTATTTTGCATTGTGGCATTTGCGGTAACACTCGTTACCAGCAACATTTCGTACAAAAGGCTGTTTAATATTGCAAATTGGGCTTTGTACCTTGGAGTGTTTTTGTTAGCGTTTACATATCTTTGGGGCGATGCTACCAACGATGCCAAACGATGGCTCAAAATTCCAATCATCAACCAAACGCTGCAAACATCAGATGTGGCAAAACTATGCCTCACAATCTTCGTTGCCAAAGTGATGGCCACACATCAAAAAGACGATGCAGATATTTTAAAAGGAGCCAAGATTTCGGCGATTGCCATAGCGGTTACATGCGGATTGATTATGCCGGCAAACCTGTCTACAGCGCTCCTTGTTGGTTTCACAATGGTTTTGTTGCTAATAATTGCACGTGTTAAAATCAAGCACATACTCATTGTAGGATCAGGATTGGCTTTAGTTGGATTCCTTGCCATTGTAGCTCTCGGCAAAACGGGTGCCATGCATCGTGCCGAAACATGGGTAAGCCGTATCGAAGCATTTACACAAACCGACGAAACCGAGCACAAAAGAGATAATTTTCAAGCCGAACAAGCAAGAATAGCTATTGCCAACGGCGGATTTTTTGGACAAGGTACGGGCGCAAGTATGCAAAAAAACGTGATTCCCCACCCCTATTCCGACTTTATTTTTTCATCGATAATTGAAGAACGCGGTTTGTTTGCCGCACTTATTATCATTGTGCTTTACTGTGCGCTTATGCACCGAAGCGTTATGGCGGCGAAGCATCAAACGCGAGCGTTTCCAGCTTTTCTCTGCATAGGGCTTGCGCTCAACATTATGCTGCAAGCCATTTCTAATATGATTGTTGCGGTAAATCTCGTTCCCGTTACAGGACAACCACTGCCATTGATAAGCATGGGTGGTACTGCTTTAATTATGACATCCATATCGGTAGGCATAATTATCAATATCACAAAATATTCTGAAAAAGCAGGAAAAGAAACTGAAAAAGAAGAAATCGAAGAACACGACCGCGAACAAAATATCGAGGATCTTACCGATTATCCGTTTGTTATTAACTAACACAGAGCAATTATGAAAGTACTTATAGGAGGCGGAGGCACAGGGGGACACGTGTTTCCCGCAATTGCAATAGCGCAGGCGATAAAAAAAGCCGCACCCGACACCGACATTCTGTTTGTTGGTGCTCAAGACAAGATTGAAATGGAAAAAGTGCCAGCTGCTGGATTCAAAATCATCGGACTTCCAGCCGCAGGTTTGCAGCGCAAACTCACGCTCAAAAACCTCGCTCTGCCTTTCAAACTGCTCAAATGCGCACGTATGTCAAAAAAAATCATCAAAGATTTTCGTCCCGACATTGCCATTGGAGTGGGAGGATATGCTTCTGGACCTATCCTACGCGCAGCCTCAAAGGCAGGAATTCCTATAATGCTTCAAGAACAAAACTCACACGCAGGACTCACCAACAAAATGCTGTCCGACAAAGCTGTAAAAATATTTACCGCCTACAAAAATATGGAAAAGTATTTTGACCCGGGCAAAACTATGCTCACAGGCAATCCTGTGCGTGCCGACATTGCCGAAAACACAGCTACACGCGAGGAAGCAATCGAGCATTTCAACCTCAACCCCGATAAAAAAACTGTATTGATTATTGGAGGAAGTCTCGGCGCAGGCACAATCAACAAAAGCATGCTAAAATTTGCCGAAAAATTTCAAGCCGAAGGCAACATACAGATTATTTGGCAAACAGGCAAATACTATTGGGATAATATCGAAGCAGCAATGAAAACCAAAAATTGCCCCGACATACACCCCACAGCCTTTGTTAAACGAATGGATTTGGCATACAAAGCCGCCGATATTGTGGTTTCGCGTTCGGGTGCATTATCGGTTTCTGAACTATGTTTAGCTGCCAAACCTGTTATTTTTATTCCATCGCCCAACGTTGCCGAAGACCATCAAACCAAAAATGCCATGGCTCTTGTAAACGAAAACGCAGCCGGAATCATAAAAGACAGCGAAGCTGAAGAAAAATTTTTCGATAAAGTGCAAAATTTATGCAATGATAACGAAACAATGCATACATAT
>JAFPYT010000074.1 GCA_017394445.1 Bacteroidales bacterium
ATAAATGATGCAGTTTTTGACCAAAAACTATTATAACTGCGTTTTAATATCGACTGCATTACAGAGAACGGGTTGAATATAGATTTTTCGTTGCCGATGATGTAGCCGTCGTAGGCGTGCTTCATCAGTTCAAAGTCCATATTGTTCTCCTTGCAAAGGGTTACAACTTCCTGTTCTGTAAAGCCATAGTATTTATCCGTATTGCCAGGGTCTACCACGCTGTATGCTACAAAATTGTTCAACGCCGACTGTGTTCGTATCTTAATGATGGGCAGGATTCCTGTCATATATACCAAGAGAAAAATCTTATTGGCGTTGTTAGACTTGAACATTGCACGCAGAAAGTTGACATACTCGTCTTGAATTTCTTGATCCACATCCCTCACAAGCATATCCCACTCGTCGATTATGAGGATAAAGCGGTCGCCGGTTTTGTCGTTGATTTCGGCAAGGGCTTTGGAAAATGATTCCTGTTCTTGCAAAAAGGAATACGATTTTTTTAGGTCGGCGACGAAGCATTTCTGTGCCTCCGTAAGTATCTCTTTTTTGGGAATGTCGGCAAAACGGTTCCAATCAATAAAAATGGTTGGGTATTTATTGAGGTGGGTTTTATAGTCGGGATTCTTGGTGATTTCCAAGCCATTGAAGAGTTTTGAGGAGTCTGACGAACGGTCGTAGTAAGCATATGCCATCTTTGCCGCCACAGATTTGCCAAAACGGCGGGGACGGGAAATGCAGATAAACTTGTTCTCAGTATCAAGATTATTGTTTAAAAAGGTCAATAATCCTGATTTGTCAACAAAGTTGCTGTTGATAACGCTCCTGAAATCGCTGTTGCCGTAATCTATGTAGTCGCTCATAACTCGTGGTGTTAATTGGTTTCTGCAAAGATAGCGGATTGCTTCCACTTCTCCAAATTTATTTTTGCGGCTTTAACAACGGATTAAAATTGTTGCTATCCGCATTTTTTGTAATTTTGCCTCCAAAAAATATAAAGATGCCGTTTCACAAGATTATAAAACTACCTATTCTGCAATATGCGGTAAATTTTTTTATCGCTTTCGCGGTGTTTATGATATGTCGTGTGGCGTTTGTGCTGACCAACAGCAATTTTTATGGCGATATAGAGATGTCGCACTACATTACATTGTTTTTAGGCGGCGCTAAGTACGATTTTGCAGCAATTTTCTATCTTTCGGCGGTTTGCTTAGTAATGATGTTGATACCGTTTAAGATTGCTTTAAACAATATTTACCGCAAAATTGCAAAATATTTTTTTATAATACCTGTATCGGTCGGCATTTTTGCCAATATATTCGACGCGGCGTTTTTCCCGTTTAATGCTCGACGCACCAACTTCTCGTTTTTCAGCGAATTTAAAAACGAAGGAAACCTTTTTGGTATTTTTTTTAACGGAGTAATTGATTATTGGTATCTTGCTTTAACGGCGGCAGGATTGATTTTCTTGCTAATAAAATTATATTACAATCCTAAGGTTTCAAAGGCAGATTTTCCGGGGCGGATTTATTATGCCATCACGGTGCCTCTCGCAGGCGTGGCGGTTTACTTGTTTTTGGCGGGGATACGAGGAAGCATCATTATCGACAACGACCACCGCCCTATGAATATGAACAATGCCAACGAGTATATCCGCAAAAGCAACGAATCGGCTATTGTGCTCAATACGCCTTATTGCATTTTGCGAACCATGGGCAAAAAAACTCTTGAAGACCCTCAATATTTTTCGTCCGAAGAAGTAATAAAATATTATAATCCAATTCACAATCCTCAACCTCACGACTCGCTAAACAATAACAATGTGGTAATACTGATTTTAGAGAGTTTTGGCAAAGAGTATTCGGGATTTTTTAACCACAACCAAGGATACACTCCGTTTTTGGATTCGCTTTATCAAGAGGGACTTACGTTTACATCTTCGTTTGCCACCGGACGAAAATCAATTGATGCTATGCCGAGTATTTTGGCAGGTATCCCCTACCTCACCGACCATTTTTTTATGGGAATGTATTCTAACAACAAGGTTAACAGCATTGCCTCGCTTTTAGGGCAAAATGGTTATTATTCAGCATTTTATCACGGAGCACCAAACGGCAGTATGGGATTTTTGAATTTTTCAAAACTTGCCGGTTTCAACGATTACTACGGAATGACAGAATACTGCGCCGACCCCGCTTTCAACGCTATGGACGATTTCGACGGGCATTGGGCTATTTGGGACGAGGAGTTTCTGCAATACTTTGCCAAAAGTATGGGCGAAATTCCGCAACCATTTGTTACAGCATGTTTTACAGCCACATCTCACAATCCATTCCGCATACCCGAACGATACAAAGAGCGTTTTAAAGAGGGTCCTCAGCCCATTACCAAGTGCATTGAGTATACCGACAATGCTATACGCTTGTTTTTCAACAAGATGAAAGAGTATCCATGGTTTAAAAACACGCTTTTTGTTATCACCGCCGACCATACCAACCAAAACCTTTCGCCCGAATACACTACCGATAGAAACGTTTTTTCAGTTCCTATACTTTTTTATCAGTTTGGCGGAATCAAAAAGGTGTCAGAAAAACTGTTTTGCCAAACCGACATAACGCCCACAATTTTAGATTATCTCAATTTCAACAAGCCGTACATCGCTTTTGGCAACTCGTATTTCAACGCCGACACTGCGGGTTATGTGGTAAATTACAGCGAACCTCTCTACCAAATTTCTATGGGAGAATTTTTCTTGCAATTTAACGGCGACAAAGAAACAGGATTTTTTATTCCAAAAGACGACGTTTTTTTAAAAAACAACCTCATCGGGCATTATCCCGAGCAAGAAGAAAAGATGCTCAACATACTCAAAGCCGAAATTCAGCAATACCACGTGCGCATGATCAACAACGATTTGACCATTGGCGAGTAAAAACTACGAAAAATTTGTTCTCACTTGCTTTTTTCCAACACTTTCTATATCTTTGCATTTGCAAAAATATTAAGAATACACAAAATGTTGGACTTTAACAAACAGGGCGGATTGATTCCCGCCATTATACAAGATTATCAAACACTTCAAGTGTTGATGCTCGGCTATATGAACGAGGAAAGTTTTAAAATTACTCAAGAAACCAAAAAAGTAACATTCTGGTCGCGCAGCCGCAACTGCCTGTGGACCAAAGGCGAAACCTCAGGCAATTTTCTCCACGTAAAGGAGATATTTACCGACTGCGACAACGACACCATATTGATTAAGGCACAACCCGATGGACCTACTTGCCACCGCGGCACCACTTCGTGCTTTGATTTTGAGGAGAGCAATATCGGCTTTCTCTCTTATCTTCAGAAATTTATTGACAAGCGCAATGCAGAACGTCCCGCAGGAAGTTACACCACAAAACTTTTCCGCGAGGGTGTAAACAAAATTGCCAAAAAAGTGGGCGAAGAGGCTGTGGAACTCATCATAGAATCTAAAGACAACAACGATTCGCTGTTTTTGAACGAAGCCGCCGACCTTCTCTATCATACCATAGTGCTACTCAGCGCCAAAGGCAAAAAGATTGAAGACGTGGTGGCTGTGCTCAAAGGTAGACACAGTGAGTAATTCATAATTCATAATTCGTAATTCGTAATTATATAAGATGCGGAGATTCGTTTCGTTTATAATATTGATGTTGTGGGGTGCGGTGGCGTATGCCGACGGCGGTATGTGGCTGCCGTTGCTTGCCGAACAGCGCATTGCCGATATGCAAAAAAACGGTTTTAAACTTACCGCCGAAGACATTTACAGCGTCAACAAGGCGTGTATGAAAGATGCCGTTATGATTTTTGGCGGTGGTTGCACAGCAGAACTTGTTTCAAACCAAGGACTTATACTTACCAACCATCACTGCGGACGTAGCTACATTCAAAAGCACAGCACTCTCGACAACGATATTCTTACCAATGGTTTTTGGGCTAAGGACAAACAAGGAGAATTAAAGTGCAACGGCTTAAAAGTTAACATTTTAAGTTATATGGAAGACGTTACGCCAAGATTTAAAAACAATGCCGACTACGACAGCGTTTCAAACCTTATTCTTGCCGAAGCCAAGGCAAAAAACGGAATCCATTACGACTGCGAAATAGAAAAATTCTACGCTGGAAACCAATATTATCTTTTTGTTTATCAAACTTTTAAAGATGTCCGTTTGGTAGGTTGTCCACCATCGGCAGTGGGCGATTTTGGCGGCGACACCGATAACTGGATGTTTCCACGACATTCGGGCGACTTTTCCATGTTCCGTATCTATGCCGACAAAGACAACAATCCCGCAGAAATATCCTCATCTAATGTACCTTACAAGCCTAAGAAATATTTCAAAATTTCGCTCAAAGGCGTTAACGAGGGTGATTTTACAATGGTGTTCGGATTTCCGGGCAGCACCGAGGAATACAAATCTGCCGCAGGCGTTGAGTTCTCAACCAACACTCTCCTACCCGCCCGCGTAATGATTCGCGCCCAAAAAATGGAGATAATGCAAGAGGCCATAAATCGCAGTCGTGCAGTACGTTTGATGTACACATCGCGTCTTGCGTCGGTAGAAAACGCCAAAAAGAAATGGGAGGGCGAAATTCTCGGCATCAAACAGTGCGGCGTTATTCAAATTAAAAAGGATTTTGAACAGGAATTTATCAAAAAAAACTCATCTGCCACTTACGCCAAATTGCCTGAGCAATTTAAAAGTCTTTACCAAAGAGTGGGCAAAAATCTCCGCGCCGATGCATACTTTACCGAGGCAATTTACACGCTACCGTTTTTTGACCTTGCCCGCACAATGGCTAAGTTAGAATCTGATTGTAAGGCAGATAACCCACAAGAGATTATCAACAACATAAACGCTACACGCACAAAACTACTTTCGGCACTGGCCTCGCGCGACAGCACTTTAGAGCGCAATATCTTTTGCCGAATGATAAAAATTTATGCCGATAGTTGTCCCGATTATACTCCTCTATGGTTCAAAGAGTTGTATTTTAATCAATATGGAGGCAATGCAGAACGCTTTACCGAATATTTTTACAATAATTCAGTTATTACCGACACAACAAAACTTAAAAGCGTAATTGACAAATACATAGCCGCCGCTAAAACCGGCAAAAAGGCAGAAAAAAACTTTGTGGAACTCAACAACCAACTCATCAGCGACCCAGCCGCCAAGTTTGTTGACACCTTTATTAATATGTATTTTTCAAAAATTTCGGGAGATGTAAATTATTTCGACTTCACGTCCGACAATCTTAACAAGCAGTATCAAAAGGCGTTGCTCGAAACTATGCCCGAAAGCATCCCCTACCCCGACGCCAATTTCACATTGAGGTTCACATACGGCAAGAATGAGCGAATGACTCCACGCGACGGCATTGAGTATAAGCCTTTTACAACGTTAGACGGCGTTATTGCCAAAGACAATCCCGACATCTACGACTACCACGTGCCCGAAAAACTCAAACAGCTTCACGCACAAAAAGATTACGGACAATACGCCGACAAAGACGGAACATTGCACGTTTGCTTCATAGCCTCAAACCACACCACAGGCGGAAACTCAGGCAGTCCCGTAATCAACGCCGACGGCAACCTCATCGGCATCAACTTCGACCGCAACTGGGAAGGCACTATGAGCGACATCCATTACAGCCGCGACCTCTGCCGCAACATCTCGGTCGACATCCGCTACGTGCTCTTCCTCATCGACAAGGTGGGCGGAGCAAAACACATTATCAACGAATTGGACATTATCAAATAACTAAATACCAAAGATATGAAAGCAAAAATTCTCTTTTTAATAACGTTGATAATCGGCATCACATCGTGCGCCGTAAAAACCGCCGACGAAACAGGCATTTTTTTCTATAATATGATAAAAATCAACGACTTTGACCAAGCCGTTACCGTAATCGACCCCGAAGCAGCAAAACACACTCCGCTGCAAGTTTGGAAAGAAGGCCTCTTGCAAAAACAAAACCGCATGGGTCAACTGCTTAGTTATCAGCGCACAAATTTTTACACCGACACCATCGACAACATTACACGAGTATCAATAGAATACACCGTAAAATATACCGAAGGAATTCTTAAAGAAAAATTGCAGTTTATTTGCAGAAACGAAAAATATTTCATAACTTTCTACGAATTTAAAGAAGCAGATGATTGATGGCTGAATATACCTACAACGCAATATTAGACAGGTTGGCTGCCCTCTGTTCGCAAAAAGAAAAATGCGAGCACGACGCTTACACATACCTTCAAAAAAAAGGTGTGCCGCCTGCCGATTGCCAAAAAGCCGTTGATTATCTTGTTAAAAATCAGTTTATAAGCAACTCCCGCTATGCTCAAGCCTTTGCCCGCGACAAAGCAAGGTTCGATAAGTGGGGAGTAAACAAAATATCTGCAGCTCTTGCCCTAAAACGGATTGATCAACAGACAATACGCTTAGCTGTGGAGCAAATTTCGCCCGAAACACAAGAAGAAACCATCGAAGGCGAAGTGTCGAAAAAGGCAAAACAGATAAAAGAGATTGCCACACCTCAAGCCAAAGCAAAACTCTTACGTTTTTGCGCTTCAAGAGGCTATCCGGCAGGACTATCGCTCAAAATTATCGACAAAATAATAAATGACTCAACCTATTAAAACATTATAACTCAAACACAATGGCACCATTACGCGAAACAATATTAGCAGTAGACGACAATCCGGTGAACATCAAAATGCTTTACGAGATGCTCAACGGTGATTATAACTTTATATCCACATTAGACGGCACCGATGCTATCACCAAAGCCTCCGAGCATCATCCCGACCTTATATTATTAGACATTATGATGCCCGGCAAAGACGGATTTGAAGTTTGTCGCGAACTCAAAGCCAACGAACATACTGCCAATATTCCTGTGATTTTTCTTACCGCCCGCTCTGACAAAGAGAGCATGATAGAAGGGCTAAAAGCAGGTGCTGTAGACTATATCAGCAAACCATTCCGCCGCGAAGAACTCGAATGTCGTATCAAAAACCATATCGACCTTGTAAAATCGCAAAACACTCTCCGCACCGAACTTTACCGCAGAAACCTTGCTCAAAAGCAACTCTCCGAAAAAACCCGTCTGCTGTCGCTCGTTACCGACAACATCAACGACGCTGTGTTTGTGTGCACTTCGGATGGCTCTATTATTTTAGCCTCCGCCGCCGTAAAAAAAATATTTGGGTTGGAAAGTTCTTCTATTATTGGCAAAAAGATATGGACTATTGCCTATTACGACGACGAAAACAAAATTATTCAACAATATTTTCAGAAAGTGCTCAACGGCGGCGAAACAGTTGGACAATTTGCTTTCCACGATTTAGACATGGTAGTGGCAGTTATCGAAAGCCATGCTTCTATTGTCAACTATTCAGAAAGCGAACCCAAACTTGTAGTTATTGATGCCAACGACATCACCGACCGTGCCAAATCGGTGTCGCGCTTTAAACGCAATATGAAACTGCAAAACAACCTCCGCTTGATAACGGTAGAAGTGTCGCACATTTCAAAAATACGTAAATGCATGGCATACCTCACCGAAGCACTTTTTAAGATAACAAAGATAAACGAACTTGCGCTTTTGCTCGGGCGTGCCGACAACCGCACCGAATATTACTACATCAACAGCAACAACGAGCACTGCCGCTACGGACTGCTGCCTGATACCACCAAAGACTATTCTAAAGTTACCGAACTGCTCCGCGACAACGAAACCGAAATAATAAGCAACATTCAAGCGTCGCAAATACCTTCGGACCTTGCCCGCCGAAACCACCGATTTATTATCTACCCCATAAAAATAGAATCGCAAATAGCAGGAGCTTTTTACATCGGCAAAAACGACAAAACTTCGATACAGCAAGACACTATCTACTCGATAGTTACAGTAGCAGGACTTATAAAAAACATCATCAACAAAAACAGTTTTGAACAGCGCATCCGCAGCCGCGAACAAGAGCTCCACCAACTGTTTGAAAGTAGTGCCAACGCCATTGTGATTCTCGACAACAAATATCAGATAGCGCGTCACAACAGCAGGTTTACCGAAATGTTCAACCTAAAACAAGGTTACTACTCTAAGCACAACATCAAAACTCTGATAAAAGGCGAGGCAATAAACGATTTAACACAATTGCTCAACCGTACATTAGCCAACGGACATTACGAAGTGGCAGAATTTCCATTTACAGCCAACGATGGGTCTAAGCGCTTTTACGAAGCCACATGTTCGCGCACCGATGTAGGCAGTTCTACACTTTGGATGCTGATTATCACTGACATAACAAAACTCAAAGATGTAGACCGAGCAATATTCTCTACCATCACCACCACCGAGGAACGCGAACGCACCCGCATGGCAATGGAACTTCACGATGGTATTGGCGCATTGCTCTCGAGCATCAACATTTACATCAATCTGATACTCAGCGGCGAAATGGAAAAAAACGAAATGCTCAACACACTTTCGCTCACCAAAAGCCTTGTAGACGAGGCAATCCAAAGCGCCAAAGAGATAGCCAACAACCTCCATCCCGTAATTTTAACGCGTTTTGGACTTGTGTCTACCATCAAATCATTTATTGAGCAGATAGAGTCGGCAGGAATCATCAAAGTGGATTTTTCGTATAAAAAATTCCTCAGGCTCAACAACAAAAACCTCGAACTCACGCTCTACCGCATTATCCACGAACTAATCAACAACACTTTGAAATACGCCAAAGCACACAACATAGTTCTAAGCCTATCCACACTGCCAAGGTCGATTCAATTGGAATACGCCGACGATGGCATAGGTGTTGACACCGCCGCCGCAACGCAAAAACAATCGGGCATGGGCATGTCGAACATCGAAGGAAGAATAAAAGCACTCAACGGAACGTGCAATTTTCAAACAAAACCGCAAAAAGGTTTTCGCGTATTCATAGAAATTCCGTATATTGCAACAGAAAACAACATAGATACATCTAATATTATCGATAATGAACAACAAAATTAAAATCATTCTTGTTGACGACAAGGTCGTATACAGAAACGCAATAAAAACACTACTACAAAAACTCGGCGACGTAGACATCATTGCCGAAGCCTCCAACGGCGCAGAGTTTCTCCACATGCTCAACGTGTGCAAACCCGATCTCGTGTTTATCGACATCGAAATGCCCGAAATGAACGGTATCGAAGCCACCAAAGCCGCTTTGAAAATCAACCCCGACCTTGTTATCATAGGTCTGTCGATGTACGACAACAAAAAATATGTCAACGACCTTATTGAAGCAGGCGCACGCGGTTACTTATTAAAACTCAGCGACAACGCACATATTTTCCGTCAGATTCTCAAAAACCCGAAAGCGCAGATTTTCTACTCAAAAGACATCTCGCCCGAAAAAGAAACCGAGGAAAACCAGACTAAGACTGTCCTCATTGCCGACGACTTTGAAAACACTCGTTTTGTAATTGAGTTTACCCTCAAACAAGCTGGATACGAAGTACTTAAAGCCTCCGATGGCGAAAACGCCCTTGCATATTTTGATGGACGCAAAATCGACCTCCTCGTTACCGACCTCAACATGCCAAAACTCGACGGAATAGAACTCGCCCAAGCCGTTAAGCAGTTGCCCGACTACAAAAATATGCCTATCCTGATGTTGACCACCGAAATAAACGAAGAAAAAAAGCAAACATCGAAACAAATAGTTACCGGATGGATTCAAAAACCATTCGTTATCGACAAATTTCTCTTAACGATCAAGAAAGCTCTCGGAGAAAAAATATAATCAAAAAAAATGCCGCACCATGTTCGATCAGTTTAAAGAAAAATACATCGAAGAGGTAAATGACCTTCTTAACGACATGGAGGGTGCACTCTTATTGTTGGAAAACACTCCCGACAACATCGAAAGTATCAACAAGGTGTTTAGGGTAATGCACACAATTAAGGGTACAAGCGGCATGTACGATTTTAAAGAAGCCGAATCTCTAACTCACAAAGTAGAAAACATCTACGGTAGAATTAGAGACAACCATCTTACTGTACCTACAGATCTTGTTACCTTAACATTAGAAGGCGTTGACATCATTAGGCAGCTATTAAACCAACCCGAGGAAGATTATACAGCCACTCTCAGCAGTTACAACCAAAAACTGTTGCAATTTGACGGAGCAAGTAACTCACAGCCAACTCCCGCTCAAACCGATGACGGCGGAATAGCTACTTATTATGTGGTTTTTAAGCCCGAAGCCAACATTGCTCAGCGAGGCGTTAATCTAACCAACATTATCGAAGAGTTAGACAATATTGCCGGCTCGATAGTATTACCTCACGTAAGCGACGATATCGAAAAATATTACATGATGTATTGGGACGCAGTGTTTGCTACCGATATGCCATTAGCTGATATTCAGGAGATTTTTATGTTTACGCCCGACGAGGTAACTATCACAAAAATATCAAAAAGCGACCTTTTTAAAAACCCCGATTTTGTGCAAGAGGTGCAAAAAAGGCAAAACTCGGGCGACGAATTTGATTTAAACATTTTAAAATCGTTTGCTCCTGATTCTATAGGCGCTACCGATAAAAAAACGGCATCCCCCCAACCTTCAGAGCCGTCAGCCGAGAACTCTGCCCGCGAAGAAAAAATCATTCTGCGAAACATTGAGGCTATCGAAAACCAAAGAAACAGTATCAAGGTAGATGCCGACAAACTCGATGAACTAATGAATCTCGTGAGCGAACTTGTGGTAACCAAATCTGAAATACTATCGATCGCAGGCAAATACAATCAACCCGAATTATACAACCTTTACGAAAAAATCGACAAGCTATCCAATAAGTTTAAAGATAACGCGCTATCTATCAGGCTTATACCAATAGAAAGCATGATACTTAGGTTTGAACGCCTTGTCCGCGACCTCTCAAAAGAACTCGGCAAAGAAATTGATTTTGTTACCGAAGGTACAGACACTCAGTTAGATAAAACCATTATCGACAATCTTGCCGTGCCTCTTATGCACATTATTCGCAACAGTATCGACCACGGTATCGAATCGGTAGAACGCCGCCGCGAACTCAAAAAATCGGATAGAGGAATCATTAAACTAACGGCCTTTTATTCTGGCACTAACGTATTTATTCAAGTTCAAGACGATGGAGCTGGCATGAACCCCGAATATCTGAGAAAAAAAGCTATTGAAAAAGGGTTTTTGCTTCCTACTCAGGCTGTTACCACACGACAATTATACGACCTTGTGTTTCTTCCCGGATTTTCTACTGCGCAAACAATTACAGGTATTTCGGGTCGAGGCGTAGGTATGGACGTTGTAAAACAAAACATCATAAAACTACGTGGCGAAATTGATATGGATTCTGAAGTTAACCTCGGAACCATTACCACAATAAAACTACCACTAACCCTCAGCATTATCGACTCGCTGCTTGTGTCCCTTGGCGAACATCTACTGCTGATTCCGCTCTATCTTATCGACAGTTGCTTGCAAACTCCTATCAACAAAATAGATAGCGAACGTAAATTGTTTGTACACAACGACGAACCTCTGCCAGTTATCAACCTGCGACTCTTGTTTGAAATCGACGACAAACAGCCCGAAAACACAGTGCTTATACTCGTAAAAGCCAAAAACATACGCGTTTGCCTAACAGCCGACAAGGTAATAGGCGAACATCAAGCCGTATTAAAATCGCTCGGCCGCTATTTTGCCGAACAGGAGTATATTTCGGGAGCAAGTATTCTTGGCGATGGCCGCATTGCTCTGGTGCTCGACACCGACAAGCTTATACGCCTTGTTGAAAAATCTAAACTCAATTAACCCATGGAAAACCGCATTGATAATAATTTCTACCTTACATTCTACGCCAAAGACGACCTTATGGCCGCCAAAGTGCAAAGCGTGGTTGAAGTTTTGGAAAAAAAGCCTATTAACAAAATTCCAAAATCGCCAAAGAATATTATAGGCGTTATCAGTTTACGTGGCGAAATTATTCCTGTGATAGACCCAAGAATAATTATCGGTCTGCCGTCACCTCCTCTCTCCGAATATATCATCATTGTGCATACTGTTAAAAACGAGCGTTACAACGAAACTCTCACCGTTGGCGCTGTAGCCCGGAGTGTAAATAATGTTATAGAAATTAAACCATTAGACATTTTACCAGCCACAGAATTCAACACCAAAATTCCGGCAAAATACATAATCGGTGTTTACCAAGACATTGGACAATTTATTACCATTCTAAATATCAACAAAATATTAGCAATATCAACCGTATCTCACCCAGATAACCAAAATTAAAACGCCATGAAAAAAATAAAAAATATACTGAGCCGATTATTTAGCGGAAGCCGCATTGCACGAATTATCTACCTGCTATTTATCTCGATGGGAGTGGTAATGACTGTAGCTTTCCTGATAATTTTTTTGCTCTACAACAAAAAAATAATGGACGAAGCCGGCACCAAAAGCATGAACGACCTTTCCACACGTTGTGCCGAAGATATTCAACACGAATTGTCAGTTTATTTAGGTCAGACGATGTCGATTGTTACCGCCCAGACAATGTCGGTACACGGGACTCTTTCGGGACAACTTAGTCGCGACGACATTAATGCCATATTAAAAGGCTACTTTAGGCACACCGATGTACTTGTGGGCGGTGTCAAATGGGAGCCTAATGCCTTTGACGGTGCCGACGACCAGTACAAAGACGACCCTCTGTTTTCAGCTTACAATGGCGAATTAAACATATTTTTTGTAAGAGAAGACAGCACTACTATTGTGCATAAGCCCAAATATCAGCTCGACCCTGCATTATATAACCAAATTCGCAAAAACCCTGTAGGGCAGATTATGCACGCCGAATTTATCACTGTTGCCGGCAAAAGAGTGTTAGCTTTACCATTGGCAATGCCCTTTATCGATCGCGATCGAAAAACATTCCTCGGCGCTTTTATTGAATATATCCCCGTTACCAAATTCAACGCAATTGCCCGAAAATTCAAAGTACAAACCGACATTGAGATGGCAGAGGTAATATTCGACAACAACTTTATAATTATTGCCGATGCACAAAACCCCGCAAACAATGGAAAACGTCTTGGCGAAGTGTATGGAAAAGATTCCGAACATCCCGAAGTTTTTAATAGTCCCGAATCGCATTTAGTTGACGAATTGGGAATTTCGCACCATGCTAATGTGTTAAACTGCGGTGGTGGCGACAACAAATTGGTGGTTTTATTCAGCACTTACACTTATAATTTTTCTAAAAACATATACGAACAGATACGCACCTTTGCCATAATTGCTTTTGTACTTCTACTTATTACGCTTATAATTGCCACTATTATAGGTAATATGATAGGCCGACCAATTTCGCAAATGATTCAAGGCTGCCGTCAAATTGCCAAAGGTAATATAAACGTATCGTTTAACCATAAGGACATCAAAGGCAGCACCGAAATATCCGAACTATTCTCTGCCTTTGACGATATGGCAAAAAACATAAGGCGCATTGTTAGCGATGTAAAGCAATCGGCACAAAACGTAAACAGCGCAGGTAAGGAGCTATCAAAATCGGCAAGCATGATGGCCCAAGGTGCCAACCAACAGGCTTCTGCTTCGGAACAAGTGTCTACCGCCATGGACGAAATGACGGCTTCGATTCAAAAAAATGCCGTAAACGCCAAAGAGACCGAAGACATTACCAACAAGGTGGTGCAGAGTGTACAAATAGCCAACAAATCGGTAGGCACCACTGCCGAGGCCATGAAAAATATCACCAACAAAATTGGCATTATCAACGAAATTGCCGGACGCACCGACCTTCTTGCCGTTAATGCTGCAATTGAAGCGGCACGCGTGGGCGAACTTGGAAAAGGTTTTGCTGTGGTGGCATCGGAAATCAGAAAACTTGCCGAAAGATGTCAGGCTGCCGCTCAAGAAATTGACGCGCTCACTGCCAACGGCGTTAAACAAGCCGAAAACTCAGGACGTTTGTTAGAGATGCTTGTTCCCGAAATCAACAAGACTTCGCAACTTGTACACGAAATCACTGCCGCTTCGGTAGAGCAAAACAGCAACGCCGCTCAGGTAAACAATGCCATTTTGCAGCTCAACAACATTACTCAGCAAAACGCTGCCACCGCCGAAGAACTATCTACAAGTGCCGACGAATCGCAGTCGCAAGCCGAACTGTTAGACTCCACTATGGATTTCTTTAAATTAGATTCTACCACTACGATTTCGGAAATTGCTACTCTAAACCGTGAGGCAGAGGCTATATTAAAACGTATCGACGAACTCAAACAACAACAAAATAATAATCTCTAAGATTACAACTTGAAAATATCAGCACTCTGACGGAACATTTCGGCCTGACCGTTAAGTTCTTCGGCGCTCACAGCAAGTTCTTCGCTTGCTGCGGCGTTGCCTTGGATAGCTCCATTCAACTGCTTTACCGACTGGTCTATCATCTGAATGGTAGAACGCTGATTGTCGGCTGAATATTCCACTCGTTCAATCAGCGAAGCACATTCGTTGATATCTGGTAAAATACTGGTAATCAGCTGTGTAGATTTTGCTGTAGCCTTTACGCTCGCATCGGCACCTGCCACAATATCGGCTGCCGACTGCTTGCTTTTTTCGGCAAGTTTGCGAATCTCGGTGGCAACAACTGCGAATCCTTTGCCGTTTTCTCCGGCTCGGGCGGCCTCCACAGCGGCATTGAGGGCAAGTATGTTGGTTTGGAATGCTATGTCGTTGATTATGTCGATTTTTTCTGAAATATCCTTTACAGCGTTGAAACTATCGTCCTGAGCCTGTTTTATCTGTTTGATGTCGGCTGTAACTTTTTTGGTGAGTTTTTCGGCTTTTGCGGCAAGATCGGCATTGTTGTTTACCTCGTTGGCTATATCGCCTACCGATTGCACTATATTGTCGGCAGTGGCGGCTTGTTCGTTGGCATTTTGCGACAAGGTTTGTGTAGTTCGGTTGATTTCTGCACTTGACGTTTGAAGATTGGCAGCTCCATCGGATATTTTTTCTACCATATTTCTCAAGCTGTCGGCCATATCATACGACGATTTGAGTATTCCTGTGGCAGATTGTGCATTGGCTTTTGATATACGAAGGTCGCCGTCGGCTATCTTGTGCACCAAATGCTCCACATCTTTGGGTTCGCCACCAACTGCACGCAAAATTTTGTTGTTTAAATGGTTGGAAGCAAACATCATAAGCAATACAACCACAAGCATCACCACCGCAAGCGACACTACCGTTACCCCTACCCCTTTGTATTTGGCGGCAGATGGATACGCAAGCGAGATAAACGAGTTGATATTCTTGTCGTGGATGTAGGTCATATCAAAAGAATGTCCATCGTGCTTAAAAGATATATTATGAGGCTGTCCATCCTTGTTTTCGCACATAATGCTATAAATTACATCGGGCAAATTGCTCCATTGTCCGTCGTAACACTTGTTTTCGGTATCGTAAGTCCACAATGTAAAGCCGCCTTCTATAATATTGTGGGAATTGAGCGAAGTGTTTTGAGCCTGCACCGTCGACTCCTCTTGTCCTGTGAAATAAATTCCTTTCAGTTGACGGTTGATATACAAAGGTTTATAGGTAGCGATATACGGCACACCAAGAATCTCTGTCCGCGCAAAAAAAGTTCCTCCGCCTTCTATTGTAGCAGCCACTTGAGTATCGGTAAGTTTTGTACCCACGGCAGGCTTACCGTCGCTGCCCACTATTGTGGTGGCTATACGGATATAATCGTTACCAACTTTTTGAAATACAGTAAAATGGCTACCCTCATTGCCTGATGCCACTTGTTTGCAAAAACTATTGTTGTTTTGGAGAACTTTGCCTCCAATGGTCCACTGAGGAAGATTGTAGTTTCTTACCGACACAGTTAGCGAAGGGTTTTCTTTAATACCTCCCTGTAACTCCGCATAACTTTCGGCAGTATGTATCAACAAAAGGTTTGCATTATTAAACCCCTTGTGATGCTCGTCGATAGTGTTAGTAAGTCCGATAAGGTCGCTCGCAATATTATTTTCGATATGTTGCGACACAATTTCGCGTATCGAAAAATGCAGCACAATCACAATTGTAACTACGGCAAAAAAAGCAGACACAATATACAGTATATTTGATTTTGCCTTTGTACTAAGATTCTCTCCTATCATATAATAATCACATTTAATAGTTCAATTTCACAAAATGTTCTTTTTATACGTATAATCATTTAGTAAGATTCAAAAGATTTGCCAATTATTTACAAAAAATATTGGTTCATAAAAAAAACTACTCAACAAATATAAGAATTTTTTTATATTTGTAATCAAAAAAAACAAGAAAATGACAATCATCGACGCACACAGCCACCTTTGGCTCAAACAGGATACCGTGGTGGACGGTAATCACCTCTACACCACCACACGCGGACGCTCAATGTTTTTTGACGGCGAACGCCAAATGCTGCCCCCTTTTATGGTTGACGGCAAAAACACAGCCGAAATTTTTCTTGCCAATATGGATTATGCACAGGTTGGCGGAGCGGTTGTGGTTCAAGAAGTTATCGACGGCTACCAAAATGATTATCTTTTGGAAGTGTCAAAAAAATATTCCAACCGTTTCTTCGTTTGCGGAATGCCGCGCCTCGGTCTCGAATCTGCCGAAGCCGAAAAACAGATTTCTGCCGACGACATTTTAAACGATGTAAAAGCCTTGTATTCACGTGGTTTCAAAGGTATTGCAATTCCGGGACACCGTATCAACCGCCCGATGAAAGACCTTCTGCCTGCAATGAAATATATGGAAGAAAAACAGATGATTTTCTCGATGTGCCTTGCCGACAATGCCAACCAAATTGCAACATTTCAGGATGTTATTTCTGAATGTAAAAACCTCAAAATCGCCATAGGACATTTTGGACTTGCCACCACTAAGAATTGGAAAAATCAAATCCTTCTTGCCCGCAATCCCAATGTTTTCATAGAATCGGGCGGCATTACTTGGCTCTACAACAGCGAGTTTTATCCGTTCCCCTCAGCCGTAAAAGCCATCCGCGAAGCCGCCGACCTTGTGGGCATCGACAAACTGATGTGGGGCAGCGACTATCCTCGCACCATCTGCGCCATTACAAACAAGATGTCGTACGATTTCATAATCAAGAGCAATGACTTCACCGACGATGAAAAAGCAGCCTTCCTCGGCGAAAACGCTGTTAAGTTATACGGTTTCAAAAACTTGCCGGAGTTACCATATATCAAAAATATGTCGGAATAAATATAATGCCGCTTGTGTTTTGAGGTTAAGACTCAGTGCTATTTAACCTCTCCAAATGACACATCATCAGTGAGTTGTCGGCATTATGGAGATGCATTCCACCACCTTCGCAATAGCGGAAAAACTTACAATCGGCGCAGATTCCTGTCTTTGCCCACGAGCGGATGCGGAATTTTTGAAACTTATTGTTCCAAACGTCCCATAAATCGTCTTTGTAAATGTTGCCTTGGCTAAACACAGCCCTGATGCCAGGACACGCTGAAATATCGCCGTTGCTCATAACAGAAGCCACCGACACGCCCGCCTCGCAACTATAAAAATTGTCGCGGACATCGTTTTCGTAACGTCCCAAAAAGCCTTCGCAACTGTAACTTACGTGCTTGCCCTCGGCGCGACATTCTATGATAAAATCCATCAATTGCCTGAGTTGTGCGCCGTTGAGTTGCAAATCCTTGTTTTCTGCGGCTCGTCCTGCCGGAAATGCCGAAAACACTCGCCAACTCTCTACTCCTACATCATAAAGCCGTTTTTTAAGGTCGTGGAGACCGTCAAGACTTCGCGGTGTAACACAGGTTGCCACATCCCAATTGAGTCCCGATGTCTTACCGAGCAAACGTATTGCGTTGAAGGCACGCTGCCAACTCTCGGAGTTTCCGCGCATATAGTTATGGTCGTCCTCGTTGCCGTCGAGACTGATTGTTGCGCTCCTCATACCACTATTAATCAACGCTTTAAGACGGTCAACTGTCAACAACATTCCATTGCTTACCACACCCCACGGATATTCGCGTTTGTAGAGCTGCTGACCTACGTATTCGATATCGTTGCGCAGCAAAGGCTCGCCACCTGTAATTATTATCATCAACGAATGTGTGTCAACGTGAGGCGTCAAATTATCAATCACCCTTAGAAAATCTTCGGCGGGCATATCCTTGATTTGCGATTTTGGCAAACACGCACTTCCACAATGCCGACAATGCAGATTGCACCGCAACGTACATTCCCAAAACAACTGCCTGAGTTCGTGAAGTTTTTTGCGATTGTTTTTGATGCTTCGGGCAATTTCGAGACCAATGCGTTTTTTAAGCGACAGTTCCATCTTACTTTTCAGGTGTCGTGTTTTTGTCGGGAGTTTCTGCGGATTTCTTTTTGAGCGTGAAATCGTGTGTAGTTGCGTATGAACCACTGAACCAATCACCATCTCCGCCTTCAAAATTGGTTGTAACATTCACAGAATCAGTTTCGTAATTGCCTTTTGTATCCTTTGCCATCACCCAAAAATCACGCATAGGAAATATATCAGTAGAGTTAAACTCGAATTTTCCTTGCTGGTCGGTTACTGCTGTATCGCCATAATGCTCTCTAACATAAACTTTTACATTTTCGATACCCTTGCCGTCTTCGTTCAACACAGCACCTTCAACCTTAAATTTAGCGTAAGGCTGTCCGTAGAGGTCGAGACCAAGAATATCATTTTTTCCATCGCCACAAGCAGCGAAACCAAGCATTGCAAGCAACGAAGAAAGCATTGCGCACCACTTAACTGTTAAGAATTTTCTTAGTTTGTTCATTTTTCAATTTGTTTTGGTTCAATATTTTGTTTTTCTATTTTCTTATATTTTGACGGCGGAACACCGTAAAGCGCAATGATTTCGCCGTGTATGGGAGATGGAACAACAGTGCTCAGAGTATCAGTAGGTGTGTCGTCGGTGATAACCACCTTTTGTGCCCTATGACACGCTTGAAAACCCATCACAGCCAACAACGCCGCCAACACAGCGCACCATTTGCCGAGTGTATATTTCTTTAATTTTGACATTGCTATCGAATTATTTGCTGCAAATATAATTGATTATTTCAAATTAGCAAAACAAAAAATCTCAGACAAATCTTAAAAAACGTTATCTTTGTGGTAAAAAATTGGGCTGATTATCCCATAAAAAGTAGATAATGAAAAACTTTGCAGCAATAGATTTTGAAACGGCAAACACTGAGCGTTCGTCGGTGTGTTCGGTTGGAATTGTGATAGTTAGGAATGGAGAAATTGCAGATTCGTTCTATTCGCTCATTCAACCGGAGCCCAATTATTACAATTATTGGTGCTCGCGGGTTCACGGTCTAAGCCAAGAAGATACCGAGGATGCGCCAGTGTTTCCAAAAGTTTGGGCGCAGGTGGAACAAAAGATTGCCGGTTTGCCATTGGTGGCGCACAATAAGCCGTTTGATGAGAGTTGTTTAAAGGCTGTTTTTCGTGTTTATCAGATGGATTATCCTGATTATGAGTTTTATGACACACTTTGTGTTTCGCGCCGAAAGTTTCCTCATTTGCCCAATCATCAACTACATACAGTAGCAGCCGTTTGTGGCTATCGTTTAGACAATCACCACCACGCCCTCGCCGACGCAGAGGCTTGCGCGTGGATTGCGAGGGAGATATTGTAGGGGAAATTTTGGGGATAATTGAGGGACGCAGATTACTCACTCTTGTTTTCCCACGCCTTAATTAAATCCACGTTCAATTGCTCCAATTGTGAGAGATGCACTTTTGAATTGTCGTTCAGAGGTTTGTACCAACTCATTTTGGAGAAATGCGCTTTGAGGTCGGCGGAGGAGAACACGTAACCGTGGCGGGCGTAGATTTCGTTGCGCATTACGCGGAGTTGAGCCTTGGAAAAATAATCCAATTCTGACGGCAAAACCAATTTCATAGAGGTGTAAGGGTATTGACCCGTGAGGATTTCGGTGATTTGGTCTTTCTTGGTGAGCGATTTGTAAAACGTTGATTGCTTGTAATATCCAACAGGATTATCATC